>NZ_DJGY01000063.1:16770-67003 GCF_002435675.1 Acetobacterium sp. UBA5834
CCTGTCCGATTCCGCAGCGAACAACAGATTAACAAGGGTCTGACCCCTTGGTCATTGATCGGTACGGTAGTCCAAGCAAACCTTAACCGCTTATTCCTGTTCGCCTTCAATAATTGAAATCATAATGGCATTTTCCACCCGCCGCCGCTCAATTTCGCAGCTGACGAAATGAGGTTTCATAATCGTACCGTTAAAGTTATAGGCATTGGCATGACAGCCCCCACCGCAAAAATATTTGGCCCAGCAGCTTTGACAGTCTTCTTTTTCTAGCAGGTTGCCAGCATCGAAGATTTTTTTGATCTCGCCATTGGTGATGCCATTACTCACATCCCCCATCTTAAATGCTTCATTGCCGACAAACTGATGACAGGGATAAATGTCCCCCTCCGGCGTTACGGCCACATAATCCTTACCGGCCCCACATCCGGACAGCCGTTTGTAAACGCAGGGGCCATGATCGAGATCCACATTAAAATGGAAAAAGTTATAGTGCAGTCCTGCTTCATGACGCGTGAGGTAAGACAAGGCCAGCGCATCATATTCTGCCATGATAGTGGGGAGATCGGACTCGGTCAGGGCGTAATCGTGAGTTGCCTCGGCCACCACCGGTTCCACCGAAATGCTTTTAAAACCCTTTGCCGCCAAAAACTCAACATCCTTGGCAAAATCAAGATTATGATGTGTATAGGTGCCCCGGACATAATGATCTTTATCACCCCGCATTTTAGCCATCGCTTTGATGTTGTCGATAATCACATCAAAAGAGCCCTGATCATTGACCGTTTGCCGCATCTGATCATTGACTTCTTTACGACCATCCAGACTAAGCACGATATTATCCATCGTTTCGTTTAGATATTCCCGGGTTTCGGCATTTAACAGCACCCCATTTGTGGTCATTGTGAATTTGAACTGCTTATCGTTTTTAGCGGCCATCTCTTTGCCATATACCACTAATTGCTTAACCACATCCAGATTCATCAGCGGTTCACCACCGAAGAAATCAACTTCCAGGTTTTTTCGGTTTTTGGACTGAGCGATGATAAAATCGATGGCTTTTTTGCCAACTTCCAGCGGCATCAGCAGTTTTTCACCATCAAAGTCACCTTGCGCAGCAAAGCAATAAGCGCATTTCAGATTACAGTCATGGGCGACATGCAGGCATAGCGCCTTGATCAAATCTTCATTGGCATAGTTCTCCCGTTGATAGTTCATTTCCCGGAACAATAGCCCGGCCGCTTTGACACCATCCAATTCATCCAGACATTCATTGAGTTCGGTCACTGAATATTTTTCTTGAAAGCTGGCAATGATTTCGGCTCTGGTTTTACCTTCATAGTGATCCAGCACTTCAAAGGTCAGTTCGTCAACCGTCAGTACTGTGCTGGTATCCACGTCCAAAACAATATTGAGACCATTCTTTTTATATTTATGTATCATTTTTTCTCCCATCATGAAAAAAGGGACTATCTCTTACGAGACAGCCCCTTTCAGGCTTGTTTATTATTTTTCAGTCGTTTGTTTGCATTTTTGATTTCCTACGGTGCAGGATGTTTTACAGGCAGATTGACAGGAAGTTTGACATTCCCCGCATCCTCTGTTCTTCACGTCAGTGAGTTTACCTTCTTTAATGATTTTAATGTGCTTCAAATTGTTCACTCCCTTCAAAAATAATTTTTCCCGACAATTACCGACAGACCCGCTAAAATCCGGGTCGCCGAGTGCAGGTCCGTTCTCTTTATTTTTTGTCTTCGTCGATTTCTTCAAATTCAGCATCGACAACGATTTCTTCATTATCCAGATCTTCTAGCTCTTCAAAATTGTCATCTTCTGTTGCAACAACAGCGTCCCCAACATTGACAATTCGGGCAATGGCCGATTTGGTAATCAACGCCTTATGATAATCTGGCAATAACTCGATGGTAACATTTTCTTCACCAATCGCATAGACGATTCCATAAAATCCGCCAATTGTAATAATCTCGTCCCCTGGTTTCATACTGGATCGCATTTCTTTAATCTCTTTTTGCTGTTTTTGCTGTGGTCGTAAAACAAAGAAATAAAAAAACACCAGTACTAAAATCAGCGGGAGAATTAATGTAAAATCAATTCCAAACATTCACATTCTCCTTCATCTTTATTCAGTTATACCGAATTTCTCAAAGAAAGCTTCCTTATAGGCTAATAAATTGTCATCCATTATGGCCTGTCGAATTTTCTTCATCGTTACAAGTGTAAAGTATAAATTATGATATGTCAATAACCTGGCCCCTAAAATTTCATTGGTTTTAATGAGATGACGGATGTAGGCCCGGGTGTAGTTTCGGCAAACGAAACAATCACATTCAGGATCAACCGGTGTAAAATCTTCCTTATAAGTAGCATTCCGAACCACCACCTTACCATGACTGGTAAAAGCGGTGCCGTTTCTGGCAATCCGACTCTGGAGCACACAATCAAACATGTCAATGCCCCGAATCGTGCCTTCAAACAGCGCATCCAGGGAACCAACCCCCATTAAATAGCGGGGTTTATCTTTGGGTAAAAGCGGGGTGGTGGCATCCAGCATCTTATACATCACATCTTTGGGTTCCCCCACACTGAGTCCGCCAATGGAATAACCCGGAAAGCCGATGTCAGTGAGCTGTTCTACACTTTGCGCCCGCAGATCAGCAAACATCCCCCCCTGAACAATCCCAAACAAAGCCTGATCCTCGGGGCGTTTGTGGGCCTCTTTACAGCGCCGCGCCCAGCGGGTGGTCATTTCCATGGATTTCTTGGTATACTCATAATCGGCACCAGCCGGGGCACACTCGTCAAAACACATGATGATATCGGCCCCGATGGAATTTTGCATATCAATGGCCTTTTCCGGGGTCATAAAATGTCGGGAGCCATCCAGGTATGAAATAAATTCAACGCCATCTTCGGTGATCTTTCTTAAGTCATTTAAAGAAAATACCTGAAAGCCGCCGCTGTCAGTGAGCACCGGCCGGTTCCAGTTCATAAACTTATGGATCCCGCCAGCCTTATCCATAATCTCCTGGCCGGGTCTCAAATAAAGATGGTAGGTATTGCCCAGAATTATATTGGCATCCATCTCCACTAAATCTTCGGATGATAGGGACTTCACCGTCGCCTGGGTTCCCACTGGCATAAAAATCGGGGTATTGATAACCCCCCGCTTGGTATGGATCTTTCCCAGTCTGGCTCCGGTGTCCTTACACTCCTTAATCAATTCATAACGAAATTCGCTCATTCTTTTCTCCTATTTTTTACTCAATATAGGTAATTGCGAAATGAAAAACCATCGAACAATGATAGCTTTGTGTGCGGTTTCCACAACAATAAGAAATTGCGATGCGAATTTCTTATTGTTCGCGGGCAGTCGCCAACTACAAGCAAGCTTGTGATTGGCTCGTTGCCTTCGCGAAAACAATTTTGTAACGTGTAGGCGAACAGTTCAGCGAACTGTCCGCCGTACAGTGTAAAAATTGTTTCGTGCGAAACTGGGCGCAAAGCTCACGGCAGTTTTGCAATTACCTATTTTACTCAATAAACAAGGCGTCCCCAAAACTGAAAAAACGATATTTCCAGTCAATGGCCGTTTGGTAGGCTTTCATAATCGCTTCCCGGTTATAAAAGGCTGAGACCAGCATCAGCAGGGTCGATTCTGGCAGATGAAAATTCGTGATCAAAGCATCCACCACCTCCCATTCATAGCCCGGGTAAATAAAAATATCCGTTACCCCGGTGTAAGGAGTAACCACCCCATCATGTAGCTTGGCATTACTTTCCAGGGTCCGCACCGAGGTGGTCCCCACAGCGATAACCCGGCCACCCCGTTCTCTGGTTCGTTTAACAGCCCTGGCTGTTTCTTCCGGCACCTCATAATATTCTTCATGCATATGATGTTCTTCAATCACATCACATTTAACTGGACGAAAGGTGCCAATGCCCACATGGAGGGTCACCTCGGCAATTTCCACCCCCATGGCTTCAATTTTCGAAAGCAGATCCGGGGTGAAATGAAGCCCAGCGGTAGGAGCTGCCGACGAGCCTTCCCGCTTGGCATAAACGGTCTGATAGCGGTTATTGTCTGTCAAGGTTTCATGAATATAGGGCGGCACCGGCATTAGGCCGATCTCGTCAATGATTTCCTCAAACACACCGGAATATTCAAAACTGATTATTCGGAGTCCCCCCTGGGTGGTTCCCGTGATTTCACCCTTTAGCTCGGGACCAAAAACAATCCGGGCCCCAACCCGGGCCCGTTTTCCTGGCTTGACCATGATTTCCCAGTCTTTCTGGGACAGATGCCGCAGCAACAGGATCTCCACCTTTCCACCGGTATCTTCCCTGGTCCCGAATAACCGTCCCGGTAATACCTTGGTGTTATTCATCACCAGCAAATCTCCAGGTCGTAAATAATTAGTAATCTCAAAAAATTTATGATCTTCAATGGTATTCTTCTCCCGGTTAATCACCATCAGCCGGGAGTTGTCCCTTTTTTCCAGGGGACACTGGGCAATCAGTTCATCCGGGAGATCATAATAAAAGTCCGTTTTATTCATCAATACCTTCCTCATTGTCATAGAAATTTATTTTTAGCTGCTGCGGACTTTGTGCCTCATTCACATAGTCCTCCAGTCCCAAATGGGCATAACCACGGCTGGTGATCATCCGACCACGAGGTGTTTTTGAAAGAAAACCCAGTTGAATCAGATAGGGTTCATACACCTCTTCGATGGTGTTTTTTTCTTCACCGATGGCAGCAGCAAGGGTGTCAATCCCGACCGGTCCACCGTCAAATTTTTCCACGATGGTTTTTAACATAATCCGGTCGATCTCATCCAGCCCGACATCATCCACTTCAAAAAGATCCAGGGCTTCCCGGGTGGTCTTGAGGTCGATAATACCCCGGCCTTCGATTTCACAATAATCCCGAACCCGTTTTAACAAGCGGTTGGCAATACGCGGTGTTCCCCGGGAGCGGATGGCCAGTTCGATCGCCCCTTCGTCATCCATTTCGATGCCGATAATGCCGGAAGAACGGCGGATAATGGTGGCCAGTTCCTCCGGATTATACAATTCCAGTCGCTGAATCACTCCAAAACGATCCCGTAATGGTGAGGTTAACAGGCCTACCCGGGTGGTGGCACCAATCAGAGTAAAGGGTGGCAGCTCCAGCCGGATCGAACGGGCACCCGGGCCTTTGCCGATGATGATATCCAGAGCATAGTCTTCCATGGCTGGATAAAGCACCTCTTCGACCGAGCGCTGCAGCCGGTGGATTTCATCAATAAAGAGGATATCGCCCTCTTTTAAACTGGTCAGAATGGCTGCCAGATCGCCAGCCTTTTCAATGGCTGGGCCAGAGGTGGTTTTGATTCCGACCCCCATTTCCCGGGCGATGATATTGGCCAGGGTGGTTTTTCCCAGCCCCGGTGGTCCATAAAGAAGCACATGATCCAGGCTTTCTTTCCGCTTCTGAGCAGCTTTGATAAAAATACCCATCTGTTTTTTTACTTTTTCCTGCCCGATATACTCATCCAGACCCTGGGGTCGCAAATTTTTTTCTATTTCAACATCCAATTCCGTAAAATCAGAGGTGATGATTCGTTCTTTCATGTGTTATCGTCCCTTCAACGGATTAGCCGAGCGAAGCGCCCCGGTGATCAGCGCTTCAATGCTACTCTCGGGGGTAAATGCCCGGGCTACCATTTCGGAAGCTTCTGAAATACTATAACCCAATCCCACCAGTCCGTTAATCGCCTGGGTAACCGTATCATCTTTAGCCTGTAAGGAAACAGACTTCAGATCTCCGACTGAAACATCCTTATAGCGATCCTTCAGCTCCAGGATAATCCGACTGGCCGTTTTTATGCCAATTCCCGGGGCCTTGGCAATGCTTTTAGGATCATCGTTGACAATATGGCCAATCAGCTCGTTGCGGCTAAACTGCGACAAAAGTCCCATAGCTGCTTTGGGTCCGATCCCGGAAATCCCGATCATGGTTCTAAAAATCTCCCGTTCATCGGTGGTGGCAAACCCATACAGCGAAACTTCGTCTTCTTTGATCACCTGATGAAGGTGCAGCTTGACCTCCGAATGCAGACTCGGCAGCTCATTTAATGTATTGGTCGACACCTTTACCTTATATCCCATGCGGTTTTGATCAATGACCACATAATCCATGGCTTGTTCTTCCAAGCTCCCGATCATATATTCGTACATAAGCCCTCCTTCAAAATTCAAACATGCTTTACCCATTGTACCAAAACAAAAAAATATTACAACACAAAAAAAGCACCCTTAGGTGCTATCCCAACGTGTCGTACTCCATTTTTGACGCCCTAGCGAAAGCTAGGTGGGTGTCTTGTCTCTAGTTTCTGTTTTCCACTGATATAATGAGGCCTAACATCTGCCAGCGAACAATCAGACTCCCTGAGTATTGATGTAGGTTCAAAAATAAAGTAAAAAACGAACACTTTGGGATAACTTAATTATACACGGTTTTCTACGGAAATCAAAGGATAAATTTTTGCCGCAAACCAGCAGTCAAATTCACTTATTTCAACCCACCGGATGGTCTACAGTAAAATGTCCAGGGCCGAACGAATACTATCTACCGGGAGAATCGTCATTCCGGCAATTTTCAAGCCTTTCTGGTTGCCTTTGGGGATAATGCAACGCTTAAAGCCCAGTTTTTTTCCTTCGATCAGGCGTTTTTCGATGTGCTGGATGTTACGGACTTCACCCGTTAATCCCACCTCGCCCAGAATCATCAAATCGCCGGGGATCTGAAAATCCCGGAGGCTGGAGTAAAGTACAGCAATTACTCCCAGATCGAGTGCGGGTTCATCCACCTTGATGCCACCCACCACATTGATGTACGCATCCACCGACTGCATCTGAATTCCCAGCCGCTTCTCCATAATTGCCAGCAATAATACCATCCGGTTATAATCCATGCCAGTGGCCATTCGTCGGGGATTTCCAAAGCCAGTGGGCGAAACCAGCCCCTGCAGCTCAATCAGCAACGGCCGGGACCCCTCAATACAGGGCACCACCACCGATCCACAGGTATTTTCGGGACGGCTGTCGAGCATCATCTCCGATGGATTGGCTACCGACTGCAAGCCATTTTCAGTCATTTCAAAAATCCCGATTTCATTGGTGGAGCCAAAACGATTTTTGACACCCCTTAGAATCCGATAAGCGTGATATTTTTCGCCCTCAAAATAAAGCACCGTATCAACCATATGCTCCAGCACCCGGGGACCGGCAATGGCCCCATCTTTGGTGACATGCCCCACCAACACCATTGCGATATTATCTTTTTTGGCCAATTGCATCAGTGCGCCGGTGTTTTCACGGATCTGGCTGACACTGCCTGGAGCTGAGCTGATGTCCGGGCTGTACATGGTCTGAATCGAATCGATAATGACAATATCTGGCCGCTCTTCTAGAATAATCGTCAGCAGATAGGGAATATTAATCTCCGATAAGAAAGAAATCTTTTCAGATTTTACCTTCATTCGCTCTGCCCGCATTTTTAATTGCTGTTCCGACTCTTCGCCGGAAATATATAAAATCTTATAGCCCTGATTTCCCAGGGCTTCAGTGGTCTGCAGAAGCAACGTCGATTTCCCGATCCCCGGGTCACCGCCCAGCAAGATCATCCCCCCAGGGACAATCCCGCCACCCAGAACCCGATCAAACTCTTCATTGCAGGTCGGGTAGCGGGTGTCCCCAGTATAGGTAATCTCCGCTAGGGACTTCGGTTTAGAATAAACGCCCCGTTCCCGGATACTTTCCTTACTTCCCTGCTTAGAAAAATCCAACTCTTCCACCATGCTATTCCACTGCCCACACTCCGGGCATTTACCCATCCATTTGGGCGATTCATAACCACAGCTCTGACAGACAAAAATACTTTTTTTCTTTGCCATCTTTTCCCCTTATTCACTACTCAATCCATTTATAAACCAGATAACCGATCAAACCGCCAATCAGATTTAAAATAATATCATCGACATCCGCCCGACGACTGGCTAAAAACAAGTATTGGATCAGCTCGATAGCACAGGTGGTTCCCAGTATCACCACAAAGACATGGAAGAAGCCGACCTTGTTTTTTCGTGCTAACGGATATAGGAACCCCAGCGGTAAAAACAAAATGATGTTTCCGGCCAGGTTTTTGAACGAATCGGTAAAGGTGTATAAAAGAATTTCTGTTGGATTCGTTGGTTTGGTTGCCAAAAACTCCCAATCAATAAAGCCATTAACCATAATGTCATAAAAAAAGTTATCAATCGTAGTCAGCGGTATCAAGTTTACGGTAGTCTCATAGGTAATATTAGAAGCATCGGGTAATAGCGTCAATATAACTAGAAATCCCAAATAAGCCAGCAACAGCAGCTTAAAGAGAAATGCGACACGGTTGTTTTTACTCATATCCTGGTCCTTCCTGGTTGATTGCTCGTGTAAGCCTTGCTATTATAACGAATAAACCTTTAGAGTGCCACAGAAATTTTCCTGACCGGAAATTTTTGCAAAAAAAGAAAAAATATCGAAAGTAACCCCTCGATATTTTTATTCTTTGTTTTAAATTAAAATACATTATTGTATCCATGCTAATTCAAAACTCAGCATTAATTTTATACTATGGCAATTATATCCAACTTTTTGGCATTTGTAAAGGGTTTCGCTCGTTAGTTATTTATCTAACGATGCATCTTTTTCAAAACCATTTACTTTATAACAACAACGGTTTTAGAATCATTGTTGTTATAAAGTAAAAACAACATCCACAAAAGCTGGTTCACTGCGAATAATCTGGGCAGTGCCATTGGTTTTATCCTCGATCCAGGCTAAAAATCCGTTTGTTTCCGCCACCGGGATCTGAAAAAACAGGGTGACATTTTCGCCAAAATCTTCATTTACCGGAATCACCTCCCGTTCCATTAGACCGTTGCTCAGTCCCCCATAACTTGCGTAACTGACCACCACTTCCAATTGATCCGAAAACTGCTTCTTGATCACAGTACAATGATTCAAAACATTACTGGCGCCGCCGCCATAGGCCCGGATCAAACCGCCGGTACCCAGCTTCACGCCGCCAAAATAGCGAATGACCACCACCAGTACATCTTTGAGCTCCCGATGATCAATGACCTCCAGAATCGGTTTACCGGCGGTACCGGAAGGTTCGCCATCATCACTGGCTTTTTGGCGCCGGGGATTGGTGTTAAGCACATAGGCCCAGCAGACATGGGTGGCTTTATAATGCTTTTTTCGGATTTCGGCGAGAATTGCTTCAGCTTCTGCTTCGGTTTCAATATGAAAAACCATATTGATAAAGCGGGACTTCTTGATTTCAATCTCCGTTTCATCAGGAATTAATACCGTTTTATAATCTTCCACAATTATACCTCTGTCACCTGATACTTTTCAAACAGATGAGTTGGAAAGTCATCTGTCATTTCGATGGTCACCAGATTGCCGTCAGCCTGATAGTCGATCGCCAAAACCACTTTCATCTCATGCAGAAGTGCCAGTGATTTATTGTCATCATAGGGAATCAGCAGCTGCATTTCCCGTTTTTCTCCTACCAGCACCCGATTGATGATGTCAAAGAGGCTCTCGATTGCCATCCCTTCTTTTGCGGAAATATACAAAGCCAGTTCCTCAACCGCCACCTGATTCTTTTGCAACAAAGCATCCTGTTCTTCCGGGGTCAGCTTATCGATTTTATTATAAATCATGATGACTTTTTTATTGCCGGAACCAATATCCGAAAGCACCTGATTGACCACCTCGATCTGGGCTTCATAGTTATGATTGGACACATCCACCACATGCAGCAATAGATCAGCGGTTTCGACTTCCATCAAGGTGGTTTTAAACGCTTTGATCAGATCATGGGGTAGTTTGTCAATAAAACCAACGGTGTCTGAGACCAGATACTCACCATGTTCCGGATCGACCTTTCGCAGGGTCGAATCAAGGGTAATGAAAAGGCCATCCTTGGTCACCACTTCACTTTGAGTCAGCCGATTAAAGAGGGTACTCTTACCAGAGTTGGTATAACCAATTAAGCTGACCGTTTTGATTTTATTTTTACTGCGCTGGACGGCGTTGAGCTGATTGCTCTTATTGATCCGTTCAATCCGGGCTTCCAGCTCTTCTAACTGTTTGCGGATATGGCGGCGATCAGTTTCCAGTTTCTTTTCACCAGGGCCTCGGGTGCCAATGCCGCCTCCAGTCCGGGACATTACAATCCCCAGACCTTTTAGATGACTCATCCGGTATTTCTGCTGGGCCAGTTCCACCTGAAGCTTGCCTTCTTTGGTTTTAGCGTGGCGGGCAAAAATATCCAGAATAATAGTGGTACGATCAACCGTTTTGGTACCGGTGGCGGCTTCAATGTTGGCTATTTGCCGGGAATTGAGTTCATCATTGGCAACAATCAGGTTAATGTCATGATTCTGAATCACCTTGATCAGTTCCTGGAGCTTCCCCTTACCGACATAAAAGGTTGGATCGATCTGACTTTTTGACTGACAAACCTCTTCCTCCACAATACCACCGGCCGTCTTGACCAGTTGCCGTAATTCTTCCATCGAGTCCACCAGTTCAATGCCCTTATTTCCGGGTAGATCCAATCCGATCAGCAATGCCCGTTCCTCTTCATCCTCGGCATCGAAGCGATTATTGGGGTCATCTTTAATAAACCGGTCAGCCAACAGGATATAGTGTTCCAGCGGAAACTTGTTTAGTTCTTTCAGGGTTTTAAATAGGCCCTGACCATACTCCATGGTTCCTGCTTCCACCACTGGTACTCCAATGCTAAAGCTGGTCGGTATTTTTTCGTCGACACCGATGGCAATAATACACTGGAGGCTCTGTTTTTTAGCCGCCGAAAAATCCTCAGCCGACAGCCGCGGATTTCCACCGGGATGGGTGTGAATGACCCGGTATTTATTGAGGGCCTTAACATGGTAGAGCATCTCCGCATTGCCGATATTGACAGTGGATGCATCACCAATATTTACCCATTGAACCCGATTTTTGTCATTGGTGCAGATCAACACCTCCCGTTTTGTAATCAGGGTCAGTCGTTTTAAAATTTCCAGTACGTATTCATCCAGCAGGACCTGATTTTCCATTTGATAACCAATCAAGTCATTCAGTTCATTGATATAGCTTTGGCGAATGCCACTTTTATTATTATCTGCCATTATTTTTTTCCTTTGATTTATTAGGGTATCTTATTATAGCACAAAAACCAGGCAAAATGATTGCCTGGTCAGGTTTATAAAGACTAGAGTTTGACCACTTCGGATTCGGCCACGGCGGTTTCCATCATCGCACCCATCATTTCCGCAATTTTTTCTTCGGAGCGGAGCATCTCCGAAACCTTGGGTTTGGTTTCCGGATGTTTGGGCACAAAAATGGTACAACAATCTTCGTAGGGCAAAATCGAAGTTTCAAAGGTGCCGATGGTTTCGGCAATTTTGACAATTTCGGTTTTATCAAAACCAATCAGTGGTCGAAAAACCGGTAGCTCGGCTACCGCATTGGTAGCTCCCAGTCCTTCCATTGTCTGGCTGGCCACCTGCCCCAGACTTTCTCCGGTAATCAGCGCCTTGGCACCTTCGTTGTGAGCAATCATCTCAGCAATCCGCATCATGTAACGACGCATGATGATGGTGGTTTGCCGTTCCGGGCACATCTCCACTATTTTGGTCTGGATCTCAGTAAAAGGCACTACAAAAAGTTTGATCTTGCCACAATACTGGCTCATGATTTTAGCCAGATCAATAACCTTTTCCTTGGTCCGATCACTGGTGAAAGGGAAGCTGTGGAAATAGACCCCGATGACTTCCACCCCCCGCTTGGCCATCAGATAGCCAGCCACCGGACTGTCAATCCCGCCGGACAAAAGCAGTGCTGCTTTACCGCTGCAGCCTACTGGCAAGCCGCCGTTACAGGGGATAAACTGGTGATACATATAGGTTTGTTCGCGAACCTCCACCCACAGATTCAGGTCTGGGTTATGAAGATCCACCGTAATCCCTTCAATGTTGTCCAGAACTACTTCGCCCAGACGGCAACACAGATCCGGTGATTTAATCGGGAAGGTTTTATCCCCCCGCTTAGCGGTAATCTTAAAGGTTTTTATTCCTTCGGTGGACCGCACCTGTTCAATGGCATTTTCTTCAATTGTCTTAATTTCACTGTCAATAACAATGGCCGGACTGATGGACACAATCCCAAATACTTTTTGCACCTGTTCCATCGCCCGATCCAGATCTTCATCACTCACATTGACAATCAGACGTCCCTGAATTTTTTTAACTTTCGCCGATGGTACACTTCTCAGGGTATTTCGAATATTTTTTGCCAATAATTCGATAAAATAATTTCGGTTCAACCCTTTCAGGGCAATCTCCCCATAGCGAACCAGAATAACATGTTCCATTAATTTTTTTGCTCCTGTCATCTATTTTTGTTTGGCTTAATCAACAGCCGCAAGCTACTGACTGCCTGGGCAATGGCAGCCACTGCTGTTTTAACATCATCGTTGGTAATGTCTTTTGAAAAGCTAATGCGAATGGTTCCTTCTTTGTATTCTTCGGCCAGCCCGATGGCTTTAAGGACATACTGTTTCTCCTTTTTATGCGACGAACAGGCTGAGCCGGTGGAAACAAATATTCCCTTGGATTCAAGGCTGTGCAGCAGCACCTCGCCCCGAACCCGGTTAAATGAAACATTAAGTACATAGGGACTGCCGTTAGGATCACCGTTGATTTTGATGTCCTCAATTTTTGTCTCTAATTCGTTGATAAAGACAGTACGCAAGTTTCGGATCGCTTCAAACTCATCCATAAATGAGTCGCTTCGTAAACGAACGGCTTCACCAAAGCCAACAATCCCCGGAACATTTTCCGTACCTGAACGAAGGTTATTTTCCTGGCCACCGCCCCGCAGCAGGGGTTTAATGTCGGTACCCTTTTTGAGATAAACGGCGCCCACGCCTTTCGGCCCGAAAATCTTGTGTCCGGACAGGGTCAGGGCATCGAGCATGCTGGCCTGCACATCGATGGGAATTTTCATAAAGCCCTGAACAAAGTCAGCATGAAAAACACACTTGGCATTAACCGCCTTAACGATTTTGCCAATCGCTTTGAGATCCTGAATGGTTCCCAGTTCATTGTTTACCCCCATAATACTGACCAGAATGGTATCCTCGTTCATAGCCGCTTGCAGCTCCGTCAAATCAATATGTCCTTGAGCGTCAACCCCCAGAACCACCACCTCAATCTGATGATTCTGATAGAAGGTAAACACATCCAGTACCGAGGGATGCTCGATGGCTGAGGTGATAATCCGCATCCGCTCCCGTTTTTTATTCTCCACCACCCCTTGGATAATCATATTATTGCCTTCTGTCCCACCGGATGTAAAATAGATCTCCTGGGTTTGACAGTTCAGGTTTTTTGCGATTAATCCCCGGACTTCCTTAATCGCCTGTTCACTGCGAATCCCCAGGCGATGGAGGGATGAGGGATTCCCGTAATTGTTAACTAGGGTATCCATCATCTTTTGCGCCACCTGGGGATGAACCCTGGTGGTTGCCGCATTATCTAAATATATTTCGTTCATTGTTTCGATCCTTTTCCCATACGGCCCAATTTCTTACGATTTGAATTAGCATTCCTCATCCAAAAAAATCCGGCTTCCCACTGCTGAACGCTGGCCCTGATATTTCCCCTGATAAGGATTCAATGCCATATCATCCATTTGAGCAAAAACCAGCTGACAAATCCGTCGGCCTTTTTCCAGTTTAATTGGTAAGCGATTGGCGTTATAAAGCTCCAGGGTAATCTCGCCTTCAAAACCCGGGTCTACCCAGCCTGCATTCTGAATAAATAAACCCATTCGACCGATCGAACTACGCCCTTCAACAAAGGCAGTCAGATTGCAGGGCAGCTTGATGTATTCCATGGTGGTTGCCAAAAGAAAGGAATTGGACGGGATAATGATTTCATCCGCTTCCATGGAAATATACTTAATTTCATCCGTCAAGGACATGGCCTCAAAATTATTTTCATCCAGCTTTAAAAAACTGGTCCCCAAACGAATGTCCACCGAGGCTGGCTGTACCTGCCCCTGTTCCAATGGATCAATGACCAGCTCCCCACTTTCCAGATATTTATAAATGGTTTTATCCGATAAAATCATATTTCCTCCAAAATTCAATAGGTCTGCAAAATTTTCCCATTAATTGTATTATTAATCGATGTTTCTGTCAATTTTTTGCATAACGAGTCCTCTGCGTCTCGGCCATTAACGCTCCGACTATCCCATTTTGCCGCATGCCTAGAGATTGACAATGGTTACCCCAGAGCCTCCTTCGTTCATGGCCCCCAGGCGAAAATCTTCAATCAGCGGGTTTGTTTTCAGGTATTCATGAATAATCTCCCGAAGCCTGCCGGTACCCTTGCCGTGCACAATTACCAGCTGCTTGTTTCCTGAAAGCATGGCATCCCCAATCATCTTATCCACCAGAAACAGAGATTCTTCACCATTTTTGCCGCGGAGATCAAGTTTGGTCTCCATCACATGACGCTCGACCTTTTTAAAGGTCACCTTTTTTTCTTCCGGCTTGGCCAGGGCCGTTGACATGCTCAAATCCCCTACATCAACCTTTAGCTTGATCATCTCTGACTGAACCATGGCTTTGTTCTCGTTGGGCAGCAGATTTAACACCTCTCCCTCCCGACGCAGGCTGTTGATATAAACCTTCATCCCAACACTCAGGTCATCCATTTCCAAAGCTGCCCCCTGATAATCTTTGGGTCGGCTGCCAAACTGATAGAGATTTTTCTCTTTTTCTTTGATCCGTTTGCGAATCGCTTCCAATTCTTTATTGTCCTTGATGGATGTGGTCGTCGTTTCCTGAATGGTTCGGATTTCCCGGTAAATCTCTTCAGTTTCGGCCCGGGTTTTCTTAACAATTTCCATTGCTTCTTCCTGGGCTTTTTGCAGCAGCGCTTTTTGTTCATTCTCAAATTTCTGCTTTTCCCGATCCATTTGGCGTTTCAGCGCTTCGGTTTCCTGCTTCAGGCGAATAATGGCGTCATGCTCAGCTTCGGTACGACGCCGCTTTTCATCAATTTTAATCAGGGTTTCTTCAAAGCGGATGGCTTCATTCTTAATCAGGTCGCGGGCATTTTCAATAATGTCCTCACCCAGCCCCAGGCGAATGGCGATTTCAAAAGCGTTGGATTTTCCCGGCACGCCAATTAACAGGCGATAGGTGGGCCGCAGGGTTTTGACATCAAATTCAACGCTGGCATTAACCACCCCCGGAGTGACCAGGGCATATTCCTTCAGCTCGCTGTAATGGGTGGTGGAGACACTGGTAACCCGACGCAGATGAAGTGCATTTAGAATCGAAATGGCCAGGGCGGCCCCTTCGGTCGGATCGGTACCGGCCCCCAGTTCATCAAATAGTACCAGTGAGTTATGATCAGCCTTATTCATAATTGTCACGATATTGGTCATATGCGATGAAAAGGTGCTCAGGCTTTGCTCAATGCTTTGTTCATCCCCGATATCGGCAAAGATATCACCAAAAATCCGGGTTTTACTGCCTTCCCGAACCGGGATAAACAATCCGGACTGCACCATCAAATTCAATAGTCCGATGGTTTTTAAAGAGACCGTTTTTCCCCCGGTATTGGGCCCAGTGATCACCATGGTATCAATGCCTGCGGAAAAATATATATCCGAGGCGACAACCTGGTCTTCCGGAATCAAGGGATGCTTGGCCCTAATCAGCTCAATGGAACCAGTTTCTGAGACACTGGTACGAACTCCATTGATGGTTAGACCATACTTGCCCTTACCAAACTGAAAATCCAGATCCACCAGCACCTCATAATTGCAGATAATTTCATCCCGCAAATCAGCTACCTTCTGGGTCAGATCTTTGAGAATCCGGGTGATTTCGTGTTCTTCTTCGGTAACCAGAATTTTAATATCATTGTTCAGTTCCACCACCGCCATCGGCTCAATAAACAGGGTTGCCCCACTGGCCGATTTGTCCAGTACAATCCCCGGCACCTGGCTGCGGTATTCCTGTTTAACCGGAATAACATAGCGGTTGTTCCGGATCGTCACAATTTTTTCCTGAAGGATTTTTTCATAAGCAGTAGAACTAATCATTTGATTCAGTTTTTCGGTGATCCGCTTGTATTTAAACTGCATCTCCCGGCGAATCCGGGACAGCTCCCGTGAGGCGTTGTCGGCCATTTCTTCCGGTCCCAGGATTTTGCGGCTGATTTCTTTTTCCAACTCTTCACAGGGTTCCAGTGAGGTAAACAGATCCTTGAGCAAAACAAGGGTATCCATCTGGGTGTCCCCCTGATAATAATTATCCATATCCCGGGCAATCCGCAGGAGCGTGGCGATCGACAACAGTTCTTTCATTGACAGCATCGAACCAATGGCTGCACGCTTGACATAATCACTCGTGTTTGGTACATCTGCCAGCGGTGGCCGACCGTTGCGAAGGATCATCCCCAGACTTTCATTGGTTAAATCAAGGGCTCGATTAACTGCTGCCAGACTTTCTTGCGGCAACAGATTCTTTGCCTGATCCTTCCCACCCTGAGTGACGCAATGTTCACCCAGGCTTTTTAATATTTTATGATATTCCAAGACCTTTAAGCTTCTTTGATCCATGTATTATTTCACTCCTCTATTTTACGCCTCGTCTAAAACTCCCCCGGGTGGTTCCTTCAGTTCCCAACCCTTCGGGAAGACCCCAATGCTTGTCATAAATTCCCTGTCGGTAATAACTGATGATGGTTCTTAACTTTTCGATATTTTCGTTATGGTAGTAGATTCGCCAGGTGTCAACGGACTTCAATTCAAGGATTTCTTCTCTCAAAAATAGCGTGTCGCCATTATAGATATGAATCAAGCCCTGATCATCCCGCTCCACCGGGAAACTGAAACCCCGCTCATCGAGCAGTTTACCGGACATCTCCCGATGACACAAACCAGTTGTTCCTTTTTTCTTTTCCAGACAATTTTTGCAGCCAAACAGGCATTTTTTACTGACCATCAGCTCCTGAACACCATAAACAGGTAACACCATATCAATCTCAGAATGCTCGGTAATTTCTTGTAACTCGGTTTCAATAAGTTCCGGCGATAACACGGCACCACCAACACCCCACTCTTTTAATGCCCGAGTTGCCAGGGTATTAAACACGTTAAACGACAAATCGGCCTCCACATAAGATGATGTTTTATTCAGCAGTTGCAACGCTTCATAATTACCAATTAAAAAGCCATCCTGATTCAACTCTTTTTTTAGTAATTGCCGCACTTTTTTAGTCATCTGGTCATCCATAATTTTAGGCGTCTTCAATAAAACTGTGATTCCCCGATCCTTCAAGAGGGCGGTCTTTTCTGCTACGCCCTCCCCCAATAAAGGCAACACAACCTGATCCAGTCCATCCAATTGCATTAAAAAGTCGATCATTGGCATTTTTTCAAATGATAGTGAAACCTGTTTCTTTTCACCATCTGATTGCCGTTTTTTTAATCGCTCCGGTTTGGCCAAAAGTTCTTTTTCCAACGGCACAATTGTAATGGTTGAATGTAACAAATCGGGACTGACCTCTTTTTTTTCAGTGTCAGCCAGCTTCTGTGTCAGTTTAATCAGCACTTCTTTACGCAAGGTGTTTAACTGACTACGGGATAGAAAAACCTGATCATCCAATTCCATGGAAATGATACCCAGTTCGAAGCCAGTGCCACCGATCCGGGAAATTTGCTCCCGCACCATCGCCTCATCAATGGGATTTTTTAGTGGTGCTTCGGGATAAAAATCAGCACGATAGGTGACTGCGCACCCCTGTGCAGAAGCGACTATTTCTGCCGGTTTATCGAGCTTCAGGAACAGTTTGAAATTGATTGTCGAGGCTGGCTGATCAAGCGAACGGGAGCCCCGTTTTGTAAGGCTGTCCATCAAGTTTTTATCGAAATTTTTGTATAGCAGTGTTCCCGGCGAAACCCCATAGCGACAGGGAATGACCACGGTTTCGCCACCAGAACCCTGTTCACACCGGCGACCCGACGGAGTGAAAATCGCATCGACTCTGGTTCCTGTTTTGCCGTCCTCGCCAAAGGATAACCCATCCCCAACATTGAGTTGCACATCCTCATAAAGACGAATCCCCAGCGGTTGATAGGTGCTTTTATGATTTGTATTTTTGGCAGTTTTAGCAAGACTGACAACCTGACCAATTAAAACACCCCGGTTCTTACCCACCTGAGCATTGAGAATATCTGCTTCATTAAAAAGATGGCCCCGGGTGAAATCCCGGTTAAACACCTGCATGACGGCCCGATTATCGATGGTTTGATCAACCTCATCTCCGGCAGCAGCATCGATGCCTTCCCGATAAGCCCGGGTGATTCCATAAACATATTCCGGTGTTTTCATCCGTCCTTCTATTTTTAAAGAATCCACGCCAGAAGCGCTAACGACCGGAAGCGCATCCAAAATATTTAAGTCCTTGGGACTGATAAGATAGCCTTCCTTTACCAGACGAGCGTTCTCATCGAAGAGTTGGTAATGCTTCCGGCAGGGTTGGGCACAGAGCCCCCGGTTCCCACTACGGCCGCCAATCATACTGCTCATCAGGCACTGACCGGAATAGGCGTAGCACAAGGCTCCATGGGCGAATATTTTTAATTCAATCCGGGTTTTCTTTTTAATATCAGCCACCTGGGTTAGTGACATTTCCCGAGGCAACACCACCCGGGAAAAACCAAGTTTCTGAAAAAACAGCACCCCTTCCAACCCATAAACGGAAGCCTGGGTGCTGGTTTGCAGTTTGAATTCCGGAAAATAATGTCGGAGCAGATAAATCAACCCGATATCCTGAACAATCAAGCCATCCAGGTTAAGGGTTTTTAAAAAATTAAGCGTATTGACCACTTCTGCCATTTCACTGTTTTTGATCAAAATATTCAAGGTGACATAAACTTTCACCCCATGCTGATGACATCGGGTGACCGCTTCCTTAATCTCATCGTCCGTCATGTTTTCGGCATTACGACGGGCATTAAAGGATTTGCCACCAAAATAGACTGCATCTGCACCACCGTTGATGGCCGCTATCACAGCTGCCGTGGTTCCGGCCGGAGCCAGCAGTTCTGGTTTTTTATTCATTTTTACCTCATGTTCCTATTAATCGCTGTTTCACGTAACATCTATGCAATTGATTATTATAACATATCGAGATAAAATAAAGAAGATTTGATATTCTTTTAATTATTTACAGGAAAGAGACTAATCTTCTTGATAAATCAGGGTAAAAAAAGTATGATAAGAAAAATGTTGTATTCTGGTATGATTTAGACGTGAATTGATTTGCAAACTGAAAAGCAGAGAAAGGAACCATTCATGAAAATTGCGATCTTAACCTTGAGAACCCGCGGTGATGTCCAACCTTTTGTCGCCCTGGGACAAAAAGCCCTGGAAAAAGGGCATCAGGCCGTCATCTGTACCGGAAAAACATTCAAGCCATTTATTGAAGCAGCCGGAATCGAATTTAAAGAAGCTGCTAGTGATCTGATGGCGATGCTGGAGACCACTGAAGGACAGATGGTTTTTAAACATGCCCTGCGCCATCCATTCCGAACAAAAAAATATCTCGATGAAGTGGTCAACCCGAATTTTCGAAAGTCTTTGGATCAATTTTATGAAGCCGCCCAGGGGACAGATGTGATCCTCTATCACCCCAAAGCCTTCGGTGCTCCGGATATTGCTGAAGCGCTCGACATTCCCTGTATCAGCATTCCCCCGGTACCGATCACCTTGCCAATTGATGAATTCCCCAACCTGGCCATCTCTCCGACCAAAAATCTGGGAAAACATTTCAATCGCTGGACTTATTCAGTAATGGCTCAGGCCGAACGCTCAAGTATCAATGAAGTCAATGATTTCAGAGAAAAAAACCTGCATCTGCCCAAACGCAAAAGCGGACTCTATACCTTTTCTCGAAACGATCAAGCAATCCCGATCATTTATCCCATCAGTAAGGCCTTATTTCCGGAAGTAACCAGCTGGGAGGGCCGGGTTCTGACGCCGGGGTTTTTTTATCTTGATTCCGCAGCCGAGCAACTTGACTCCAGCCTCACATCGTTTTTAAGTGCCAGATCAGCTCCTATTATCGTCTCATTTAGCAGTATGCCTCTTAAAGCGCCTGAACAATTCAAAAACTGTCTTCAGGAAGCGCTTCTTGCCACCCATCAGCGGGGTATCCTATTAACTGGCAACAGTGGCATTCGCTTTGAAGATGACGCCGATCTGCTGACCATCGATGCAGCTCCCCATTCGCTGTTGTTTCCCCATGGAAAAGGAATCGTCCATCATGGTGGTGTGGGAACCATGGCTGCCGCCATCAAAAGCGGCAAACCGCAGCTGATTATACCCTTTTCGGTGGATCAACCCTTCTGGGCCAACCGCCTCTATCAACAGGGGTATGCCCTCAAACCGCTCAAGGAAACCCAGATCACGACACGATCGCTGATTCAACGCTTCATTGCGTTTGAAGAAGAGGCGGTTCAATCAAAATCCCGGGCTCTGAAGTCCCTCATAGATCAGGAAAACGGAACTGAAACGGCCCTTGCATTTATTGAGAATCATTGTCGAAGCAACGTAAAGAGGAATCGATAAAACCACTCTGATTTGCTCCACAACTAAAAAAAGCAGCTCCGGTTGTTCACCCGAGCTGCTCAATAATTCGCTATTATTTCGCCATTTCATTCAACATGATAATCCTCAAACCCTCTTTTGACCTTTTTTATTTGGGAAAAGGTTCGTTTCATGCCAATTGACTGAATCACTAAAAATAAACCAAGGATACCAAACGCAATCCCAACGATTATCACAATCAGATTGGCCGGACCCATCGGATTAATAAAGGCGTAAATCCCAAAACCAATAAATCCTACCCCAAGCACGATTTTTGCAATTCTGCCGGCAGTCCCAGAATTTGCAGAAATAATCAATAGAAAAATCCCGGTAATAATTGCCCAGATGCCGATTATGATAATAAAAAATGAGACAATCACATTGGGTACCAGTAAAAAAATAGCGCAGATAATCAAACTAAAAATACCTCTGCCCAGGCTAAAGCCGACCTCAGCGCCGTATTTGCTACGCAACACCAGGGCTGAGACAATATAGATAATTCCCATAATCCCACGATAGACACCAAAAACAAACACCAACAGGGTAATGGCCTGATTGCTAAAAAAGATGGCAAAGATGCTCAATGCAATAAAACAAAGCCCATCCAGCAGCATTAGCCACCATCTGCCATACGACCGTTCCAACATATCAATCCCCAGGGATCTCGCTTCACTTTGATTCATCTGACAACCTCCATCTTTCTCTTTTACGGCTATTTTTTGTCTTTATTCTTTTTCCAATGATGCAACGACCCGATCAAAAACCTGTCCCGCCCGGAGTTTAACCGGATTGCAGGCTTCCACCTCATCACGATGGTGTTTTTTGATATAATCACAATCCAGACTGCCAAATTCTTTCTCAAATTCTTCAACTAAAAGCTTAGCTGCTCGCGTCATTTTAGCCTGGTCTGATGGTCTTTCCTCAGTATATAAAGCGCCCAGAGCTGCCAGTGAACCAGAAAAGGCGCCACAGGTTCTTTCAGAATAAAATCCGGCCCCAAAACCCTGAAGCATCCGAAAACTCTCTTCCGGAATTTTTAACTCATACGTGTCATTGGCCGCCCGTAGCAAAACCTCGGCACAATTCATATGATACTGGGATTGTTCTGCAACCGGTTTGTCTTTTCCAAAGGCATTATAACTCTCAATCGATTTTTTCATTTTTTCCTCCGCTTTTGCTTTCTGGGTGATTCGGGGTACATCCTAATCTTAATGTACCTTTTTGATATACCCCGAATTAATGACATAACACACGAATCAATAAAATTCTGTTTTTGATCGGTGGTTGATTATCGATCGTTTTTCAGTTTTTCCACCATATCCAGTCGTTCCCAGGGCAGATCCAGATCTGGGCGACCAAAATGACCATAGGCGGCGGTTTGTTTATAGATTGGCGCTCGCAAACCTAGGTTTTTAATAATTGCTGCCGGTCTTAAATCAAAATGTTTTTGAATCAAGGCAATAATTCGGTCGTCTTCAATTTTTCCGGTACCAAAGGTATCAACATATATTGACACCGGTTTTGCCACCCCAATGGCATAAGCCAATTCCACTTCACATTTGTCGGCCAGACCAGCAGCGACAATATTTTTAGCCACGTGTCGGGCGGCATAGGCTCCAGAGCGATCCACCTTTGTGGGATCTTTCCCGGAAAACGCCCCGCCACCATGGCGACCATAACCACCATAGGTATCGACAATGATCTTCCGACCGGTTAATCCACAGTCTCCCTGAGGTCCGCCGATAACAAAACGGCCCGTGGGATTAATGAAATATTTGGTTTCGGCATCCAATAATTGAGGATCAATGACTGCTTTGATAACTTTTTCAATCATATCTTTTTCAATGGTTTCAGACGAAACATCAGCACTGTGCTGGGTCGAAATAACCACCGTATCAATTCGGGTCGGAACACCATCATTGTATTCCACCGTTACCTGAGTTTTCCCATCTGGGCGAAGGTAATCCACAAGATTCTCTTTGCGGATATCGGTGAGTCGTTTAGCCAGCTGATGCGCCAAAGAGATTGGCAACGGCATCAGTTCCGGAGTTTCATTGCAGGCAAAACCAAACATCATCCCCTGATCTCCGGCGCCAGTAGCCAGATCGACCTCACTGGCTTCACCTTTTCGGGATTCCAATCCCTCGTCAACGCCCATGGCAATATCAGCAGATTGTTCATCAATGGCTGTGATAACTGAACAGGTATCGCAGTCAAAACCATATTTTGCACGGTCGTAGCCGATTTCCCGGACGGTATTTCTGACCAGTTTAGGAATATCCACATAGCAAGAAGTGGTGATCTCACCGGCAACCAGAACCAAGCCAGTTGTCACCAACGTTTCACACGCCACCCGAGCCATCGGATCCTGCTCAAAAATTGCATCCAGAACAGCATCAGAAATCTGATCACAAATCTTATCGGGATGGCCCTCTGTTACCGACTCTGAGGTAAATAATTTTTTCATTTTGTTCTCCTTTTTATTTCGTAATGTCCATTTACCTGATACTTAAATCACGAAAAAAAGCCTCGTCTGATGACGAGGCTAATGTTCACATTAAATCCCATCATTGCGAAAATATCGCAGGTATTGGCACCATGCACATGCTGGTTGCCGGGTTTCATCGGGCCTGTCCCTCCACCTCTCTGGATAGGTAAATATTCAATTACTTTTTCTAAATCATACACATCATTATTTTCTTTGTCAAGCATTTTATTGTTGACTAAAGTTTTTGGCAAGCATGTTCGCAGCTTAATTTGATGAGTAACTCAAACTACCGCTACAAGACTTCACAGCCACAATCAGTAATCACTACATCATCCTCAATCCGAATCCCAAGACCCAGTTTTTCCAGATAAAGCCCCGGTTCCACCGTCATGACCATGCCTGGTGCCAGGATCAGATCCCCGTCTGGTCGGACATCGTGGGTGTCCAAACCCAGTGAATGACCGATTCCGTGATAATAAAACTCCGTAATATCATTGTTTTCGGGAACAAAACCGGCACGGCAGCATTTTTCCTGGAACAACTCTTTGGTCTGATTCTGCAGTTCTTTTAGCACAGCTCCCGGTCGATAGGCTGTGATCATTTCCTGTTGAACCGCATCGACAATCTTATAGAGTTTTTCCTGGTCCGCTGTCATTTCCCCATTCACTGCAAAGGTACGGCTGATGTCACCACAGTAGCCCTCGACCCGAGCCCCCAGATCCAAAAGCACCAGCTCACCAGCTTTTAAGGCACAGCGATTGGACACATAATGCAAAACGGTGGCATTCTTTCCCGATGCGACAATGCTTTCAAAGGCCACGCCTTCGGAGCCCTGCTTTTTGACAAAATACTCAAAAAAAGCCGCCAGTTCATATTCGAAGACACCAGGCTTCATCAGTTTCTTTATTTCCGATATTCCTGCTTTTGTTACCTGATTAGCCTTCGTAATGGCCATAATTTCTTCTGTTGTTTTAATCACCCGCAACCCTGCCATTATCGGATGGAGATCTTTTAATTCAGCTTGTTTGATGATGCTTTTTAAATCAGCATCTTCTGTTTTGAAACTTTGATGTTTCGGGGTCTTAAAATCAAAATAAAGCGTCTTCACCATTGCCAACCGACCGACCATTTTGGTTAAATCTTTAAAATAATAAACCTTCTCAATCCCGGAAGTGACCACGGCCTGATCTTTACTGATCTTTTTACCAACCCATTTTTCTTTCAGCGGATCTGCTTCTTCAACAAAAAGAAACTGATCAACTTCTCCTTGACCATTTTTGACCAGCAACAATAGAAGTTCCGGTTCCCGGATGCCAGTTAGGTAATAAAAATTGTTATTGGCAAAAAAAGGATAGTTTGCATCCTCCGTCATTTGAATTTCCCGGCCGGAGAATACGATGGCCAAGCTTTCATTTTCTAATTGATCGCCTAGTTTTTTTCGATTATTAAGATAAAATTGTTGAGAAAGTGCCATTTTTATACTCCATTATTAAAACAACGCAACATTAAACTTTGTTTATGCTTTCTAATTAAAGCTGCTCTTAACCGGTCCACCCGGATTATTTATATTTTTCTTCCAACCTGCTCATCCAGAATCCGAGCATCATCCCAAGAATAAACAAGATGACACTCACGATACCTGTTACCATCGTAAAATTAGCATAGTTTGCCACCGGTGGAATAATGATCAAAATGGTGGAGGCTATAACGATACCGATGATAAAGTGATACATCCGTGAATGAAATTGTTTTAGCAGCCATTCAATGAATTTAGACAATAGCAGAATCACCAACACCCCTCCAATAGCAATTGGAAGAAATGTTCCTAGCATATCAAAGTTTTTGAAACCATTCAACATCGGATCATACAAACCCAAAACCAGCAATAAATTTGATGGACTGAGTCCGGGAACCAGTATCCCCAGGGCTATCAGAGCCCCAGCCAGAGTGAAACCGAAAAAATTAGCGGGAACAGTGCCCAGTAGATTGTCCATGAAATACAAAATCAAAAAACCAACAATTAAAGTACCAAACATCCAGATCAAATCGATGGAATCACGTTTTTTCTGTTTGGTTGATTCTTTTAATAAGGCTGGCAAGGTCCCAATGATCGCCCCAGCAAATCCCCATAGCACCATGACCTGATAATGATCCAGTAACCACTCCAGTGGTTTTGATAACAATACGATTCCCATAATCCCGCCAATTCCGACGGGTAGAAAAAATAAAAAATTTCGTTTGAAATCATGGGTTAGATGGGCCATAAAACTAAGTATCCGTTCATAAATACCTAAAATCGCTGCCAGAACACCTCCCGATACTCCAGGAAGAATAAACCCTAAGGCAATAATCACACCTTTAAAAAAGCGTGATAAAAAACTCTCTGTTCTCTCTTTAATCATTATTTCTCCTTGTAAAAGATAATTTATTTCGAACTTTTCAGAAACTCGATGATCCCCAGAAAAAACGGTCTTTAAATAAACAACCCTACCACATTTTCTGCAATTGAGTATTCTGACAAGCTATGGTCGACTTGGAAAGCGTTTAATATTTTCATAGATCGACAAAAATCAATGATAGACTGCGACATCAAAGAAATCTCCTTTTATTCTCATCGATTAAATGATAAAATGACATAGATACCATTAAGTTTTTATTGTACCGTTTATGGAGTCTTTTGACAAGCTCCGTTTCTCGGCCAATTTAAATTTGGTATTAGACGCAAACAGGAGAACCTGATGAAAAGAATACTTGGCCCGCTTCGCCGGGGGGTTGAAAAATATGAAATGATTAAACCCGGAGACCGTATTGCCGTCGGTCTGTCCGGTGGTAAAGACAGTACGGCCCTGCTGGTTGCCCTGAAACGCTTCCAGTACTTTTCCCCAGTTCCATTTGAACTGGAGAGCATTACCCTGGATATGGGCTTTGGCGGCATGGATCTGAGCCCCTTAGTCGATTTGTGCGCCAGACTTGATATTCCCTATACCATCAAAAAAACTGCCATTGGCCCGATCGTTTTTGAAGAACGACAGGAAAAAAATCCCTGCTCACTCTGTGCCCGGATGAAGCGGGGTGCCCTCCACGATCTGGCGATTGAGCGGGGCTGTCGTACCATTGCCCTTGGTCACCATGCCGACGACGCAATTGAGACTTTTTTTCTCAGTCTGTTTTATGAAGGACGAATTAACACCTTCTCGCCAGTAACCTATCTGGATCGAAAAGACATCACCCTGATCCGACCCTTAATTTTTGTTAAGGAACGGGATATTATCGGCGATCCGGAAATCAAAACCCTACCGGTCATCCCAAGCACCTGTCCTGCCGACGGCCATACGAAACGGGAAGATATCAAGTTGATGATTAAAAATCTCCGCAAAACCATTCCGGATCTGGATGACCGGGTGTTAGGCGCCATCCAAAATAAGGAACAGTTGAACTTGTGGTTTTAAACTCTAATTAATAATATTTTATTATAGTAACAGAAGAAAGTAGGTATAAAAATGAATGAAAAAATTCTCGTTGTCGATGATGAAGCATCGATTGTTGATTTAATAAAATTGGAACTGGAATTTGAAGGTTATCAGGTGGAAACTGCCAGCGACGGTGTGGAAGCTGTCGAAAAAGCACTGGCGATTCACCCGGATCTGATTGTACTGGATATCATGCTGCCCAAGAAAAACGGTTATGATGTCTGTCGGGAACTCTCCCCCCAGCTCGGTGTTCCGATTATCCTTTTAACCGCAAAAACCGATATAATTGATAAGGTTTTGGGACTGGAACTGGGCGCAGATGATTATCTGACCAAACCTTTTGACAACCGGGAGCTGTTAGCCCGGATCAAAGCCCATTTACGTCGTTCAAACATTACAATTGAGCCCCAGAAACAGGAATCGCTTCTAAAAAATGGTGATTTGAGCATTTATGCCGATGAGCGGATGGTCATGCTGGACGGCAAAGAAATTCATCTCACACCCAAAGAGTTTGAGTTACTTTTTTTGCTGGCCTCCAATCTGGAACAGGTTTTCCCCCGGGATACCCTACTGGAAAAAATATGGGGATATGATTATTATGGCGATACCCGAACTGTTGATATGCACGTTCAGCGCATCCGCCGTAAAATTGACACCCAGGGCAATAAATACATCCAAACTGTTTTTGGAATTGGATATAAAATGAGGAAACTTTAATGCAACTAAGCTATCGGGTTCGAATGATCTTATACAACATTCTGCTTTTTGCTTTTGCATTTTTAATTGTTGTATTTTGCGTTTTTCAGGGAACCTCCTATTACTATATCAATCAAACGAAAGATGACTTACAAAAAACAGCCCAGGACTCCACCTTGTTTATCAGCCAGGAATTAAAAAACATCCAAAGCTCCGACCCTCTAAAAAACCGGTTTATCGGCAATAGTCTGTATCTCTCTAAAAGCATTTCTGAAAAAGAAAACCATCGGGTTCTGCTGTTTGACACAGAGGGCAATCGCATTGCGGACTCCGTCGATGAGACGACCATCAATAATATCCTTAACACCGAACTTGAGCTGTCGTTGGCTGAGAATGCCCCGGTATTTACCCTCAAATCGATTAATGATGCCAGTATGGCTTATTTCACTGCCCCAATTACCATTGACAATACCGTTATTGGATACATTGGTTTTGTTTATTCGATGCATGAAATGGACGCTTTTCTGCATGTTGCCGGAATCCTTTTTGTGATCGGCGGATTGATTGGTCTGATGGTTCTAATTTTTGTCACCATGTCATTCTCTAAACACTTTTTTCAGCCAATCAAAGATCTGACGAAAATCTCCAAAGAGATCAATCATGGCAATTATAATTTGACGATTTATTATAAGCACACCGATGAAATCGGCGATCTGACCCAGGCCTTTAATGACATGGTTACCAATATCAACAATGTCATCCTGCAGCTGGAATCGGAGCGAAAACGGCTTGCCGGAGTTCTGGCATCGATTGATGACGGGCTCTTGGCCATCGATAAGAATGGCAACATTATCACCTCAAACAGCTATATTAAGACTTATTTTAATGTCAGCAATCCCAAAACAATTTATGACTTCCAATATCAATCATTTTTGCGGGATATTTTTGACAGTCTTAAAAACGGCAAGGATCATATTTCTGAAGAAATTGACTGCAACAACCGGAATCTTTTGCTGATTGGCAGCCCCATCCGGGAAAAAGGTTTTGAAGAAAACTATATGATTATTATCCGTAACATGACCGCTGCCCGGCACATCCAGGAAGAACAGCGAAAGTTCATCAGCAGTGTTTCCCATGAATTGCGCACCCCACTAACGACGATTATTGGCTATACGGATATGCTTACCCGTCGACAAGTGGCAGATCCGGAGATTATCAACCGCTCGCTAAACACCATCAACCGTGAAGGGCATCGATTGTTGCGCTTGGTTGATAATTTATTAAATGTGAATAAGTTTGACAAGGCTGAGTTTGATTTTAAGAAAACGAATCTAAACATCGTTTTGCTGCTCTCCGACGTCGTCGAACAAATGCAGATTAAAGCCAGCCAGTCCGACGTTGAAATTAACTATGTGTCTGACGAACTTCCAGAAATTTTGGGAGATTATGACCGGCTTCAGCAGGTCTTTATCAATATTATTCATAACGCCATCAAGTACTCAAACCGTGGTGATATCATTGATGTTGTATCTGCCATCGAAGATAATCACATCGTGGTGTCCATCCGGGATTATGGTCCGGGGATTTCAGAAATCGAACAAAAGCGCATTTTTAATGCTTTTTATCGGGTTGAAGAAGATCGCTCTCGAGGTACTGATGAAGGCGGTTCCGGATTGGGCCTCTATATTGTCAAGCAGATTGTCGAAAAACACGAGGGGAAAATCGACATCGTCAGTCAGGTTGGCGAAGGTACCAATATTATTGTCACCCTTCCCATTCTATCGGTTTTAATTTATGGAGGTGATCAAGATGAAAAAAACGCAAAATAAACTATGCTTTTTTGCTCTCATCCTCTTAATTCTGATCACCAGCAGCGGCTGCCAGAACCTCTTTATTCCCACTAACGTTCCGGTTGTTTTGCGCAATGATCCGGTCTCCAGTAAGCCATCCCCCCAGCAAATCAGCATTCAATCCTATACGATGGCGTCTCCCGGAGTGGTTCAGGACATCACCAATAGTGGCAACAATCTGGTTCTTTTCACCTTTGGTACGACCTATAACATCAACACCTATAACACCGAAACCATGCAGTTGTCGGCTTTTGTCAATTCTGATAAAAAAGCCTTGAGTGCCCTTTATGATACCTTTGATACTGGTATCTATTATGCCGAAAAGCTGATTGATCCGATTACTGGCAATGTTGGCAGCCAGATTATCTGGTCAGATGTCAATCAAAATACTACCCGGGTTATTTCCCTTCCCGAAGAAAACGTCATTCAACACTTCGGCATTGGCGATTCCGGCCAGGTAGTCTATGCCAACAACAACAACCAAATTGTCCTGGCCGATAGCGAGGGAAATCGTCAGGTTTACAGTGTCCTTAATAACTATACTATTTTGGCTGTTGACTTCATCAGTCAGGAGAAAGGTTTTATCTTTATTGCCACCGATCCTCAAAACGAAGAGCGAACCAATTTATATTACGCCAAAATGAAAGATGGGTCGAACGAACTGGCTTCAACGATGATTGCCGAGAATGTGAGCAGTTTTGATATAAACGATTTAACCAATCAGGTTGTCTTTATTAAAAACAGCGGCGATACTCAAAGTATTCGCACCTGGAACACCAGTGCCAGTACCACAAACAGCCTCGCTACTGGTAGTTACAAGTCAGCCCGGTTTACACCGAATGGGGAACGGATTGTCTTTACCCAAACAACGCCAAATTCCGATTCTCAGCTAAAATCAATCTGGATTATGGATGCCAATGGCAAAAATCCGCTCCAACTTACAGCCCCACTGAATATCAATTCTGAGATTATCTGTCATCCATACAAGTCGGTGCTTTTTTTCTCAGTCGAAAAAAGCTCTGACAGTATCAGTTCTGCTGATGAACATACCCTATCCCAAACCTATCAGCTCACTTACAAAATTGACTGAAGCGAATTTGTTCCACAAAAAAGCGACCGTATTGAAAAACAACGGTCGCTTTTTTGAATATTTATGGCTAATTACATCATTTGAACCCGCCCCTGATAGACAACCCCACGTTTGGGGTCAACTGAGATCAGCTTACCATGTTCCAGAATCTCCAGCGCTTTAACAACATTTACAATAACCGGAATATCATAATGAAGTCCAGCAATTGCACCTTCCGAACTGAGTCCACCTTCTTCCGTAATTATTGCAGAAGCCAGTGGCAAGACCTGGCTGACCTCCGGTGTCAGGGTTTTTACCACTAAAATATCGCCTTCCCGGAAATCATCCAGGTTAGCCGCAGTAATAAGCTTGGCATGGCCAGTCACAGGTTTTTTGCCAATACCCACCCCATTGATAATCGCATTTCCAACGGTATGAACTTTGATCATATTGGTATTTCCCTGAACGCCCAGCGGGACACCGGCGGCGACTACTGCCAGATCACCAAATTTGACATAACCCTGTTCGACAGCTTTTTTGACCACGTCCATAATCATTGTATCCGTGTCGCCAAACTCTGGCGTATAAATACAATTGACTCCCCAAACCAGGGCTAACCGACGGACGGTTGTTACCTTATCGGTTACCGCCAGAATGCCGCAATCCGGGCGGTATTTAGAAATCATCCGGGCGGTGTGTCCTGACGATGTTGCCGCAATAATGGTTTGAGCATCCAACTGTTCAGCAATCTGGCAGGCCCCTTCGCTAACGGCATTGGTAATGGTCAGCTCGCCATGATCAGGTTTTTTCCGACGGGCATACTCCTCTGAATCTTCGCTTTTTACGACAATATTATACATCGTCTTGACAGACTCAACCGGATAGGAGCCAGCTGCGGTTTCACCAGATAACATCACAGCATCGGTTCCATCAAATACCGCATTGGCTACGTCGCCAACTTCAGCCCGGGTTGGTCTGGGGTTACGCATCATTGAATCCAGCATCTGCGTGGCCGTAATAACCGGTTTGCCCAGTAAATTACATTTTCTGATAATCGTTTTTTGAACCAAAGGAACATCTTCCGCAGGAATTTCTACCCCTAAATCCCCTCTGGCGACCATGATCCCATCTGAAACATTTAGTATCCGGTCAATGTTCTCAACACCTTCCTGATTTTCAATTTTAGAAATAATGTCAATACGGTCGCCGCCATTACGTTCCAGAACTTTTCTAATTTCCAGTACATCATGAGGCTTTCTGACAAAGGATGCCGCCACGTAATCAACCTTCTGCTGGATGCCAAAAATAATATCACTGCGGTCTTTTTCAGTCAGTGCCGGCAATTCAATGCTCATCCCTGGCAGGTTAATACTCTTTTTACTGCCCAGGGTTCCACCGTTTAAGACGCTGCAAACCATCTCCGTGTCAAAAACATCGTCGACTTCCAGCTGAATTAAACCATCGTCAATCAGAATTCGACATCCTGGTGATACTTCATTGGGAAGATTTTCATGGGAAATGCTGAATCGCTTTGCATCGCCCGAAATTATTTCAGTCGTTAACGTTACCTTTTCTCCAGCCACCAATTCCACTTTTCCAGCACTTAGTTCTCCGGTTCGGATTTCCGGGCCTTTGGTATCCAACATAATCGCCACCGGGATTCCCAGCTCTTTTCGCACTTCTTTAATCCGCGAAATTCTGGCAGCATGTTCTTCATGGCTACCATGAGAAAAATTCAACCGTGCCACGTTCATTCCATTGAGAATAAGTGCTCGTAGTATTTCCTTTGTATCTGCTGCTGGTCCTAACGTGCAGACAATCTTAGTTTTTTTCATTTTCTACCTCTTTTCATATTTAATCTGTATTATAAAATAACGGATGAGGCCGTTAAGTCTCTACCAACATCGTTATTGGTTTTTGTTGCGATCTTTGATTTACCTATTTTAAACTAATTTCAACGGAGATGAGCCGGTCACCATATACAGTGGTGCCGATTTTTCCTGATTCATTTTAAATGGATAATACCGAGGCCATATCGTAAATATCCTGACGGAAGATTTTTGGCATTTGCAGTGCTTCCTCAATGGGAATGCCCAGATACGACCCACAGCGCTGCGCCATCACCGTTCCAGTTTCTTTTTTGACAATACTTAACACCGCATTATATCCCATAAAGCTGGCCAGATTCCGATCCATATTGGAGGGTGAGCCACCTCTCTGGATATAACCCAAATTGGTGCCCTTGGTTGTGACCTGGGTTTTCTCTTCGATCTTGACGCAATAATCCCGGTAATTACCGCACCCCTCTGCAAGCATCACAATACTATGAAGTTTGCCCCGGTCTTTACCCTGGAGCAGACGCAGGCAGATAGCATCCAGATCGGTTTCAACCTCCGGCAAGATCAAGGCTTCTGCCCCTCCTGATAATCCAGCAAACAGGGCGATATCGCCACATTTTCGCCCCATTACCTGAACCACATTAATACGATTGTGAGAATAAGTAGTGTCTCTAATCTTACTGATGGCATCGAGAGCGGTTGTTACAGCGGTATCAAAACCAATGGTATAATCGGTAAAGCCCAGATCATTATCAATGGTACCGGGAATTCCCACCACACTCGCCCCCAGTTTCTGAAGCGCCAAAGCACCATTCATACTGCCATCACCACCGATAACAATCAGGTGCTCAATCCCATACTCCTCGAGCACGTTGGCGCTTTGCCGCACCCCGGCATCCGTTGCAAAAAACTCACTTCGGGATGTTCGTAATACAGTTCCACCCCGCTGCAGAATATCAGCCACCGAGTAAACACTAAGGGGTGTAATGTCCCCTTCGAGTAATCCTGAATAGCCCCGATTAATTCCGTACACTTCTATTTTATTATAAATTGCTGTCCGCACAATGGCTCGAATACAGGCATTCATTCCGGGTGCATCGCCTCCACTGGTTAAAACTCCAATTCTCATTTTACTTTACCTCCACATTTTTTATTCCTAAAATTTGGCCTAATTCTGTGATCAGTTTTTCTTCAGGAGTAACCCATAAATCTTTATTGGCTCCAAAATGTTTATTTTCGTTTTTCAGATATAACACCACCGGCACCGGCCCCGGATACCTAATTAGAATCGATTTAACTGAATTTATCAAGGTCTTTTCTGTTAAATCCCCTAAACTCAAAATCAGTTTTTGTCGGTTCTGCACGCCGCCATTAGTGGTATAGGTAGCGGTTTTTTCTTTTACTTCAAGGTTCTCTCTGTTTTTAGGAGGCTCGCCGATGGGATAGATTTGCGCCGCAATCACCGAGGTTCGAGCTTCCTCATTGTAATTGATCCGGCCCTTGATCACGACCGGCTGATCAGGTTTTAAATAGCGACGATATTCATCATAGGTTTTGGGAAAAACCACTACCTCGATCCGTCCATACAAGTCTTCCAGGGTTATAAACGCCATCATCTGACCTTTTTTTGTCATCATGGTTTTTAATTCCACAATTAACCCGCCAATACTGACCTGTTGTCCATCCCTGATCCCAGCATCTTTTAAATCCTGATAACTGTCAACCAGATTGGAAAACAAGCTGACTGTTTTTTTGAGGACATCCTCATATTTCTCCAGTGGATGGCCGGTAACGTAGAGACCTAAAACCTCCTTTTCCATTGCCAGCCGTTCCTCTTTGGAAAACGGCTGTTTTTGCGGGAAGTGGTCTTCTTTCAAGTTCGTCAGTTCTTTTGAACCGCCCAGTCCAGCCAAATCCAACAGAGACATCTGCCCGGAGATCCGGTCTTTCTTTTCCCGCTGTACCTGATCAACAATCAGTTCAGCCGTAGCCAGCATCTGTGCCCGGCTACTGCCGATCGCATCAAATGCGCCACCTTTGATCAGGCTTTCGATGCTCCGCTTATTAAGGGATTTGAGATCCACCCGTTCACAAAAATCCCGGAGATTCTGAAAATCCCCTTTCGCTTTTCGAGCTTCAATGATAGCGGCGATGGCGTTTTTCCCCAGACCTTTAACCGCTCCCAATCCAAAACAGATGGAATTGCTGGAAACACTGAATTTCTCATAGCTGGCATTAATACTGGGTGGTAATACATGAATACCCATTTTTCGGCAATCTTCAATATATTTTGCCACTTTTTTCTCATCATCCATAATGCTGGACATTAACGCCGCCATAAACTCGGTGGGATAATAACACTTCAGCCAGGCCGTCTGGTAGGCAATCACTGCATAGGCCGCCGCATGGGATTTATTAAAGGCGTATTTGGCAAAATCTTTCATCTCTTCAAATATTTTTTTAGCAGCCGTTTCGGAAACGCCACGTCGAATGGCACCATCAATGACAACTTTTCCTGTTTCATCCACCTCACCATGGATAAATACCTGACCCTCAGCCTCCATCACACTGCTCTTTTTCTTGGACATGGCCCGCCTGACCAGATCACTTCGTCCCATTGAAAAGCCAGCCACGTCCCGAAAAATCTGCATGACCTGTTCCTGATAAACCATGCACCCATAGGTTACGTTTAAGATTTTTTCAAGGATGGGATGGTCATAGGTTATCTGCGATGGATTTTTTTTATTCTCAATGTAGCGGGGAATCTGATCCATGGGGCCAGGTCGATACAGTGAAATCCCGGCGATAATATCTTCAAAGCTACCGGGCTGAAGATCCTTGATAAACTGCTGCATGCCCCGGCTCTCCAGCTGAAAAACACCCAGGGTATCCCCTTTTGAGAGCATTTCATAGACCTTGGCATCATCCATTTCCAGACTGTCCAGATCCAACCGTTTGCCACTGCTATGTTCAATATTTTTAAGGGCATCCCTGATCACCGTCAAGGTGCGCAAACCCAGGAAATCCATTTTCAACAGGCCCAGGTCTTCTAAAAGACCCATCGGAAACTGGGTTGTGATCACATCATTGTTGCGAAACAGCGGAATGTACTCCACCAGTGGCAAATCAGAGATGACCACTCCGGCTGCATGGGTGGAGGCATGTCGGGATAAGCCTTCTATGGATTGAGCCGTTTTTACCAGTTTGGCAATATCCGCATCGCCCTCTTCCATCTTTTTAAGTTCAGGATTTTCCATCAACGCTTCTGCAATGGTAATATTCACCCCAGGATGAATGGGTATTTCTTTAGCCACCCGATCGACCAGATTATAGGGCATATCCAATGCTCGACCAACATCCCGAAGGGCCCCCCGGGCCGCCATGGTTCCAAAGGTTATAATCTGAGCGACCCGATCTTCACCGTACTTGTTGACTACATAATCAATGACTTCCTGGCGTCGTTCATAACAAAAATCCACATCAATATCTGGCATCGTTACCCGCTCCGGGTTTAAAAAACGTTCAAACAGCAATTGGTATTTAATCGGATCAATGGTTGTTATCCCCAAGCTGTAGGCAACCAGACTGCCAGCGGCACTTCCCCGTCCCGGTCCAACCATGATCTGATTGTCTTTAGCATACTTGATAAAATCCCAAACGATTAAAAAATAATCATCAAAGCCCATATTATGAATAGTTTTCAATTCAAAATCCAGACGATCCAGTAACTCGTCAGTCAGCTCTGCGTATTTCTTTGACAATCCTGTCATGCAAAGTTCTTTTAAATAGTTCTCTGCAGTTTTCCCGGGAGGTAATTCAAACTGGGGTAGATGGGTTTTTTCTAAATCAAAACTGACTTGACAACGTCTGGCAATCCGATTGGAATTTTCGATGGCTTCTGGTATGTCCGAAAAGAGTTTGCTCATTTCTTCCGGACTCTTTAAAAAGAACTCGTTGTTGGGAAAACGCATTCTTTTTTCTTCGGAAACGGTCGCAGCAGTTTGAATACATAAAAGAATGTCATGGTTTTCACTGTCTTCTTTACGAACATAATGGACATCATTGGTTGCCACCAGAGGAATGCTCAACTTTTTCGACAATTGGATCAACCGTTCATTAATCAACGCTTCTTCTCGAAGCCGATGATCCTGAACTTCCAGAAAGAAATGATCCTTACCAAAAATATTCTGATATACAAGACAGCGCTCTTCAGCGCCGGCCAAATCATTGTTTAAAATCATTTGAGGGATTTCACCGGCAATACAGGCTGACAGGCAAATAATCCCCTCGCTGTGATCCCGCAAACAATCGTGATCTACTCGGGGCTTATAATAAAACCCATCAATGAATCCTTTTGAGACAATCTTCATGAGATTTTTATACCCCAGATTGTTCTCTGCTAACAAGATAAGATGGGCTCGTTCCTTGTCATAGGCCGGATCTTTTTTTTCAAGACCTCTGGGCGCTACGTATACTTCACACCCGATTACCGGGTGGATTTTTTCAGCAAGGCAGGCTTTGTAAAAATCAATGGCTCCAAAAAGCACCCCGTGATCGGTTAGTGCTATACTGTCCATCCCGCTTTGTGCTACCGCTTTAACCAGCTCATCGATTCGGCCGAAGCCGTCGAGTAAACTATACTCACTATGTACATGAAGATGTGTAAATTGTTTTTCCATCTTTTTTTCCACTCTACTGTTAAAATTTAGTTTCATAATTTTTTAACTATTTCCGATTTCTTTAATTTTTATTATAGCATAGATTCTTAAAAATGAATAGACATTTTGTCCCGGTCGGATGATATTGATCCCGGTTCGCTTTATCTTATATCTTTCCTACATTATATACTATTTTTAAGTGATTATTAAATTTCATTTGAAATGATTAGCGTTAATCATCGTTTTATTTGTTATTTTTTTAACGTTGTTTTTTTACCGGTAATCCTTTACATTATTTCTGAGTTATGTTATTATGTGTTCGTAAATAATTTTACGATTGTTTGCGAAATGATTTAATAATTTCATATATTGGCAGGAGTTATGGAGGGCCGTACTTTCGTTTTTACATTAAGAGAATATGTAAATCTGTTAGTATGTGCTTTTTTTGTTTGCTTCTGTTCCTTTCCTTATGGTTTCATTATGTTTCTCAAACATAATTAAATAAATAATTAAATAAATAGGGGGTTATACTTATGAAAAAGTATATCTTATCACTGGATGCAGGAACCACGAGTTCAAGAGCGATTTTATTTAACCATGACAGCGAAATCGTTAGTGTTGCACAAAAAGAATTTACTCAAATCTATCCAAAAGCCGGTTGGGTTGAACATGACGCCATGGAAATTTGGGCTACCCAAAGTGGTGTTGTTACTGAAGCAATGTCAAAAATTGGCGCAACCGCTGAAGAGATTGCTGCTATCGGTATCACAAACCAACGTGAAACAACTGTCGTTTGGGACAGAAAAACTGGCGAACCTATTTATAATGCCATTGTTTGGCAATGCCGTCGTACTGCATCTTTCTGTGATGAATTAAAAGCCCGTGGTCTGGAAGACTACGTTCGTGAAAACACCGGTCTTGTAATCGATGCATACTTCTCCGGAACAAAAATCAACTGGATTTTAAATAACGTTCCTGGTGCTCGTGAAAGAGCAGAAAAAGGCGAACTGGCTTTCGGTACTATTGATACCTGGTTAATCTGGAAATTAACTGATGGTAAGGTACATGTAACTGATTATTCAAATGCTTCCCGTACCATGGCATTTAATATTAAAACCCTCAAATGGGATGAAAAAATGTTAAAAGAACTGGATATCCCTGCTTCTATGTTACCAGAAGTTCGTCCATCCTCAGCTGTTTATGGCACGACTACACTTTATGGCACAGAAATTCCAATCGCCGGAGCTGCTGGCGACCAACAGGCTGCTCTCTTCGGACAAGCTTGCTTCGAACCTGGTATGGCTAAAAATACATATGGAACCGGTTGCTTCATGCTGATGAACACTGGTGACAAACCGGTTAAATCTAACAGCGGCTTGGTTACTACCATTGCCTGGGGCCTGGATGGCGAAGTTGACTACGCCTTAGAAGGTTCAATCTTCGTTGCCGGTGCAGCAATCCAATGGTTAAGAGATGAAGTTCGACTGGTAGACTCTTCTCCAGACAGCGAATTCTATTGTAATAAAGTTGCTGATACCAATGGCGTTTACATGGTTCCAGCTTTTGTTGGTCTGGGCGCTCCACATTGGGATATGTATGCTCGTGGCGCGATCTTAGGATTAACCCGTGGTGCCAACAAATCTCATTTAATCCGAGCAACTGTTGAATCTTTAGCTTACCAGACAAAAGATGTTCTGGATGCAATGGAAAAAGACTCTAACATTAAATTGGCAGCATTAAAAGTAGATGGCGGCGCTTGCGCTAACGATTTCTTAATGCAATTCCAGGCTGATATCTTAGGCGTTCCTGTTGATCGTCCTTCGATCGTAGAAACAACCGCTATGGGTGCTGCTTACCTGGCTGGTCTGGCTGTTAAATTCTGGGATGGTAAAGCTGATGTAACCAACGCCTGGAAACTTGACCGTTCATTCAAACCTGCGATGGATGCCGATGTTCGTGCAAAATTATATGCTGGCTGGTTAAAAGCTGTAGAATGCTCTAAAGGCTGGGAAGACGCAGAATAATCTGTTGTCCCTAAAGAAACATTTGTAACATCAATTGTTGGGGTGTTTTTGACACCCCAACAATTCAGATTTTTCTCTTTCCTATTTTTGTGATTGTGTTATAATGAATTTACAAATACAATCCGACCGGGAGGAGTTTTATGTCGACGAGAAAATGTCTTCTCATGTTTCAGAACAACCCCATCATTGTCGCCGTTCGTAATCCTAAAGATATTTACGATGCCATCCATTCAAAATCACAAATCATCTTTCTGCTGACTGGCAACGTATATAATTTGAAAAAGATGGTTGAACTTTGTATCAAAGCCGATAAATATGTGTTTACCCATCTGGATCTGATTAAAGGTTATTCACAGGATAATTATTTTATTAAATATCTAAAAGATGAGATCAAGCCAACAGGGATTATTACCACTAAAAACAATATTATCACTCGGGCCAAACAGGAAGGTCTGATGACGGTTCAGCGTCTATTTCTATTGGATTCTTCAGCCATGGATATTTCAATCAATTCGGCCAAGAAAATTAAGCCCGATGCCATCGAAATTCTGCCTGGCCTGGTTCCAAAGCTGATCACAGCCGTTAAGAAAGAGGTCGATATTCCAATAGTTACCGGGGGATTCATCGAGACAGAGGAAGAAGTTCGTTCTTGTCTAGCTGCTGGTGCATTATCTGCCAGCACATCTCACAAGCCATTGTGGGATAAAATAGAGCTTATTCGGGAAGAGCAACGATTGCTACACAAGGAATAAGTAAAAATAAAATACAAGGCAACGGAGAGCCATACTGTTTTCTTAAATGAATCCTTATTTAAGAAAATTGTATGGCTTTTAATTTTTTATAGTTCTTAGGAGGAATATATTATGTATGATATCGCCATTATTGGAGCTGGTATTGCCGGTTCCTACATTGCTCGGGAATTAACCCGATACAAACTGGACATCGTTTTACTGGACGGAGAAAATGATGTTGGAAATCAGATTACCATGGCCAATTCTGCCATTGTCCATGCAGGCTTTGATGCACCTGCTTCAAAATTAAAGGGAAAATTCAATGCTCCCGGAAACATCATGTATGAAAAAGTCTGCGAAGATCTGGATGTTCCCTTTAAACGTTGCGGCTCCCTGGTTGTTGCCCACAATGAATATGAGATGGCAACCATTCAGGAACTGTATCAGAATGGTCTGAAGAATGGTGTTCCCGGACTCCAGATTTTATTCAAAGATGAAGTCCATGCCATGGAACCCAATCTGAATGAAGATATTTGCGGTGCCTTATATGCACCCACCGCAGGCATTGTCTCACCGTTTGAACTGTGTATTCACGCTGCTGAAAACGCTGTCGACAATGGTGTGACCCTGAAAATGAACCATATGGTCAGTGATATTAAAAACCACCACGGCTATTTCGAAATCATTACCAATGCCGGTAATGTGGAAGCTAAATACGTCATCAATGCAGCCGGATTATTTGCTGACAATATTTACGCAATGGTTGGTGAACCCTATTTTAAACTGCTGGCCCGAAAAGGACATTACTTTATTTTTGATAAAGAAGCCGGTTCTCTGGTTAACAGTGTGATCTTCCCATGTCCATCTAAAAAAGGCAAAGGGATTCTGGTTGCTCCAACTGTTCATGGAAATCTTTTGATTGGCCCGGATGCCGAACCAGTTTCTTATAAGGGTGACATTGCCACCACCGGTGAACGCCTTGATTATATCAAAGAAAATGCTCTGAAAAATTGTCCAGATCTGCCTTTTAATAAGATTATCCGCTCCTATGCCGGTCTGCGAAACACCCCGGTAAGAGACACCTATACCACAACAGATGGTGACTTCATCATTGAAGAATCACCAGTACGTGGCTTTATCAATGTGGCTGGCTATGAATCACCAGGGCTCACTTCCATTCCGGCTGTAGCTCACCATGTTGTTGAAAATATTGTCAAACCAATGATTCCCCATCTTGAAGAGAATCCTGACTATAACCCTAAAGTCCGCAAACATCTGCGTTTTGATGAAATGACCGAAGATGAAAAAGTCGAAATTATCAAAGAAGATCCGAAATATGGTAAGGTCATCTGTCGCTGCGAAACCATTACCGAAGGTGAAATCATTGATGTTATTCACCGTAGCGCTGGTGCTAGAAGTGTTAAAGCGGTAAAAAAACGGACCCGCGCCGGAATGGGCCGCTGTCAGGGCGGTTTCTGTTCACCCCGGGTTGTTGAAATTCTGGCCAGAGAGCTTAATGTTCCATTGGATGATGTAATGTATGATCAACAGGATTCTGCCTATATCCTTTCCGGTCACACAAAATCTGTTAAGGAGGAAGCATAATCATGATTTATGATGTTGTAATTTTAGGTGGCGGCCCTGCTGGGCTAGCCGCAGCTGTTGAAGCTAAAAATGGTGGAGCAGAAAATGTTCTGATCCTCGAGAGAGACCGGGAACTGGGCGGTATCCTTAACCAATGTATCCATAACGGTTTCGGTTTACATACCTTTAATGAAGAATTAACAGGGCCAGAATACGCTGAACGTTATATTCAGAAAGTCAAAGATCTGAATATCCCCTATATGCTGGATACCATGGTACTTGATATGCACGACAATGGTGATCTTAAGTCCATCCACGTCATCAATGAAGAAAACGGGTACATGATTATTGAAGCCAAGGCTGTCATCTTAACCATGGGCTGTCGGGAACGAACATCTGGAGCCATTGGAATTCCTGGATACCGTCCTTCTGGCGTCTTCACTGCCGGTACGGCCCAGCGGTTTATAAACATGGAAGGCTTTATGCCCGGTAAAGAAGTGGTTATCCTCGGATCTGGTGATATCGGACTGATTATGGCCCGCCGAATGACCCTGGAAGGTGCCCATGTTCAGGCAGTCTGTGAGCTGATGCCCTACTCCAATGGTTTGGTTCGTAATATTGTTCAGTGTCTGGATGACTATGATATTCCATTAAAATTAAGCCATACCATTACCTTTATCCACGGTAAAGATCGCTTAGAAGGGGTTACCGTTGCCAAGGTTGATGAAAAGCTCAAAGTCATTCCCGGCACCGAAGAGTATATTCCCTGTGATACCCTGTTGCTTTCTGTTGGATTAATCCCCGAGAATGAAATTACCCGTAATGCCGGGGTTGTCATGGATAATCGCACGAATGGTGCCATTGTTGGCGAACTGCGTCAAACCTCTATGCCGGGTGTGTTTGCCTGCGGCAATGTTGTTCATGTTCATGACCTGGTGGATTTTGTCAGCGAAGAAGCGGTTCTTGCCGGTAAGGGTGCCGCAAAATTCATCAAAGGCGAGCTTGATAATGAAATTACCTTCACCACCACCAACGGCGACGGCATCGGCTATGTTGTTCCCCAACAAGTTGCCATGAAAAATGTTGAAGACAAGGTTACCTTCTATATGCGGGTTCGTCAGGTCTTTAAAGATAAGGTCGTTAACGCCTATATCGGTGATCAGTTAATCGCCACAAAAAAAGAAAAGAAATTACTACCCGCTGAAATGGTAAACTTTAAAATTGCCAAAGATGTTTTAGCTCAATATCCTGCCGGAGAAATCCGATTTGTCGTAGAGGAGGCCAAATAATGAAAAAAGAAATGACCTGTATTGTTTGCCCCATCGGGTGCCAAATGACGATTGAAGAAAAAGCTGATGGTACCTACGAGGTCACCGGTAACACCTGTAAACGTGGCCCTAAATATGCCATTAATGAAATGACCAACCCCACCCGGGTAATTCCGACCACCGTGGTCATCAAAAACGCCATGCTGCCCCGTCTGCCAGTTAAGACGGCAGAACCAATCCCTAAAGGCCAGATTTTTGATGCCATGGCTGCAATTAACCAGGTGGTTGTCGAAGCACCTGTTAAAACCGGCGATGTTGTCATCAAGGATCTTTTAGGTCTTGGCATTGATGTGGTCGCCACCAGAACCATGGACAAATGTTAGTCCCATTGATCTAGACAGTTAAAAAAGAGTCTGAAGATAATCTCACCCATTATTTTCAGCTCTTTTTTATTTTTTACTCATATTTTTCACTCTTCATATTCGTAACAACAAAATATTAATTTGTTACAAAACAGACATTGAATTACAACCATCTTTTATGATAAGTTTAACTATACAAATTCTCTTATCAAAGGTGCCCTTACATGTACAAAAAAAACACCCCCCCTTTTAATAAAAGCCTGGCAGTTTTCATTCTCATTCCCTGTATCATTATTATCATCGTCCTGCTTATTCATTATCAAAGCGTCGCCCGAGAAAACGCTAAGGTTACTGAAGGAATTCAGGCCCTAACCACCTTAGAAACCCGTGATCTTTATACCATGGAAGAAAAAATTGATTATATGAAGCGCAAAGCCATCGATTCCGGAGATTATTCCGCTTTGTTTGGTAATGCGGTTGTTTTTGGTGATTCGATTGCTGAAGGTCTTGGTTTATACGGATTTTTAAGCCCAACCTCGCTGGTGGCGGTGATGGGAAAATCCACCGAAAACAGTCTTGAAGATGTACCAAGTCTGGTTAATCTGGCTCCCCGTAGTGTTTTTTTTGAGTTGGGGCTTAATGATATCAGCCATCCCGACAGTACGCTTGATTCCTATCTCAGTCATTATGAAAAAATCATCGACGCAGTGCGCCTGCAATTACCCAACACCCAAATCTATCTTTGCAGCATCTTTCCGGTTACCGATGAAACCCTGAAAGAGAAGCCGGAATTCAGTCAAATCGAGACCTACAATACTGCCCTAGCGGAAATGGCCAAACGCAAAAACATCCATTATATTGATACCTACACCTTTTTAAAAAATAATCCGCAATATCACGAGCAGGATGGCATCCATGTCATTCGGGAATTTTATCCCATCTGGATGGATACCCTGGTCAATAACAGTGATCTGAAAAATTTGCTGTAGAATTGGAAGCTTATGAAAAAATTTGCTGTACTGCTTGTTATTTTAATACTGATTCTTCCCTGTTTTGGCTGTCAGACTGCTGACCAGGCGGCCTTATCGCAAGTTGAAGCTGATCTGCTGGCTACATCCCAAAACCTCAACGGAATGACAAAAGGCGATGGAAAAGCCTTAAAACGGTATTATGGTCTCAATATCAACGACTTTCAAGAAGTGTTGATTTACGTTCCGGCAAATTATATGGACGTTTCCGAAATTTTGGTGGTAAAAGTTGCGGACTCGGCCCAGTTGGATCTGGTTGAGACTGCTGTGGATACCCGAAATGCCATCCAACAGGAAAGCTTTGGCGGCTACGGACCTGATCAGGTTGCTCTGCTTGATAATTATGAGCTTAAAATTGTTGGAAACACACTTTTTTATTGCGTGTCACCGGATGCAGCCGCACTAAAAGACACCTTTGTCAAAAGCATAAAGAATAGTCAGTAAGGAGCAACCATGGTTTTTAGCAGTATCTTATTTATATTTGCCTTTTTACCCATTGCCTTGGGTCTCTATACCCTTGTCCCCAAACAGGGAAAAAACCTGATCTTGCTTCTGGTCAGTTTGTTTTTTTACGCCTGGGGCGAACCGGTTTATGTATTCTTAATGCTATTCACCATCGTCTTCGACTTTGGGATGGGGATCTTCATGGAAAAAAAGCCCCATCTCGTTCGCAAGCGAATTTTTATTTTTACCGTCATTGTAAATCTGAGTTTTCTGTTCTTTTTTAAATACTGGGGTTTTCTACTTGATACCATTAACCAACTCTTTAGTTTGAGTATCCCCTATACACCGTTGCCCTTGCCGATTGGAATTTCATTTTATACCTTTCAGATACTATCTTATGTGGTCGATATTTATCTGGGTAAGGTTCCGGTTCAAAAAAACATTGTTTCCTTTGGTTTATATGTCACCATGTTTCCCCAGCTGATCGCCGGACCCATCGTCCGCTATAAGGACATTGATGACCAGCTCTCCGATCGGGTGATGAATCAGGAAAAATTTGGAATTGGGGTAGAACGTTTTATCCAGGGACTTGGAAAAAAAGTCCTGTTGGCCAATAACATTGGTTATGTCTGGACACTTATTTCGGCCATGGATGTGGGGGAAATGTCGGTACTCACGGCCTGGATTGGAATTATTGCATTTACCTTTCAAATCTATTTCGACTTCAGCGGCTATTCGGATATGGCCATTGGTCTGGGGAAAATGTTCGGTTTTGAATTTCTGGAAAATTTCAATTACCCCTATATTTCCAGAAACGTGTCTGAATTCTGGCGACGTTGGCATATTTCACTGGGCACCTGGTTTCGCGAATACCTTTATATTCCACTCGGTGGAAATCGTGTTGCCATCCCCCGGTTATTTTTAAACCTTTGTATTGTCTGGTTATTAACTGGGCTCTGGCATGGTGCCAGCTGGAATTTTGTTATCTGGGGCGGCTATTACGGGCTGATTCTTTTTACTGAAAAAGTATTTTTAAACCGTTTACTCGAAAAACTGCCCACATTCATCCAACACACTTACACCCTCCTATTGGTCGTGATTGGCTGGGTCTTATTTGCCAGTCCGGATATGGGATTTGCCCTGTCTTATCTCCAGGTGATGTTTTTTACCGCTGGTGCATCCCCAATTGATACAACCGGCCTTTATTACCTGTATACCAGTCTTATTCTATTTTTAATTTGCGGGATCTGTTCAACCCCCATCGTCCATCGGCGTTATACTAAACTGATTCGTAGTGAGAAAAACTGGGTCATACCATTTGGTCTGGGACTGAACAGCCTGATCATGTTTTTATCCATTGCTTATTTAGTTACCGAAACATACAATCCCTTTTTGTATTTCAGATTTTAGGTGAGGCCTTATGCGAAAACAAGATAACCACCGGGAGCACGATCAATACTCCCATTCACTCTACTATAAAAAATACATCAACTTGTTGGGTCTGCTTTTTATCGGCAGTCTTGTCTTTTTTCCCCTGGCTTCGCTGATTTTACCGGATACTAAACTATCTGCAAATGAAAACCGGATATTAACCCAATTTCCCCGTTTTTCGGCAGATAGCGTAGTCGATGGACGCTATATGAAAAAAATGCAGAAATATACGGCTGATCAGCTAATCGGCCGGAATTTTTGGATTTACACCAAAACCAGCACCGACCGCATCATTGGAAAGAATAGCTCGAATGGGGTATTTTATGGCAAAAATTCTACGCTGATTGAAAACTTCGATCCCTTACCGGCTGATCAAACGGAAGAAACAAAAACTGCACTTAACACCTTCGTCGAAAAACATTCCGATCTGAATCACTTTTTCATGCTGGTTCCCAATGCGATTAGTGTCACTGATGAAAAATTACCGGCTTACGCTCCGGTTTTGAACCAAAACACCTATATAGACAGCTTTACTGCCAGTTTAAGTGACCAGCTAACCATCCTTGATCCCCGACCAATTCTTAAGCAGAATAAGGATCAAGCGTTATATTATAAGACGGATCATCATTGGACTACTCTGGGGGCCTGGCTGTCGTTTCAAGGTGTTGCCAACGCATTGGGAATAAAACCGGACACCGATGCATACACCATCTATCCAGTCAGCCATTCATTTTCTGGAGCGCTTGCATCCAAAAGCGGCTACTTGACCTTTGTTACGGATACCATTGATGTCTACATCCCCAAAAATGAAGATGATTATTCAGTCGTGAATTTTATCGAAGAACAAAAAAAATCGGCATCTCTTTTTGACAGTGAACAACTCAAAGGAAAAGACAAATATGCCGTTTTTCTATCCGGTAACCATCCCCTGATAAAAATCAAAAATCCGGTAGCCAACGGCAAAAATCTGTTGATCATCAAGGATTCTTATGCCAATGCCTTTATCCCCTTCCTAACACCATTTTATAGCGAGATCACCGTTATTGATCCCCGTTATTACTATGATAGCATCGAAGCGTTGATTGCTGACGCTCAGATTACCGATATTCTATACCTCTTTAATGCCAACACTTTTTTCCGGGACACCACCTTGGAACCGGTACTGAATGATGACTAACGTTAAAAGGGTTCCCACCAGTCTGGCGGAAACCCTTTTAACGTTAGTTGCGGTATTCATATTTTAATTTGATTTTGTCACCTCGAAAGACCACTTTTGAATATTCAAAAGGTTTATCTTCCTTATCAAAAAGAATATCTTCCAAAACAAGCAAAGGATAGCCTTGCGGCACTTTTAGCAGTTTGCTTTCTTTTTCAGATGCCGTCACCGATTCGAACGTTTCGATGACACGGCTGGGTTTTAAATTATATTCTTTTTCCAGAAGAATACAAAGTTGTTCTTCTTCAAGCGCCTGATCACTGAGATTCTTACCCAAATCAAAAGGAATCCGGGAATAATGAAGGCTGATCGGCTCGCCTTTTAGAAAACGCAACCGCTCAATTTCGAGTATTGGTGCGCCTTGAGGACATTGCAAACGCTTTGCAACCGAAAAAGAAGCTTCCTTTTCGGTAACATTTAACAACTCGGTGGTGATTTCGTACCCCATTCGTTCCAATTGTTCTCTAAATCCCATATAAGCCAGCGACTCTGTCATGATCTTGGGTTCTGCAACAAAGGTACCTTTACCAGGGACTCGATAGAGAACACCATCCTGTACCAACTGTGAGCATGCTGAACGTATTGTCATTCGACTGACACCGTAAATACGGTTCATCTCACTCTCCGATGGTATCGCTGTGTTTGGCTTCCAAATGCCTTCTTCGATGTTATTGCGGATTAACTCTTCCAATTGTATGTACAGTGGTTTTGGGTTTTCTCGCTTTATTTTGTACATATCAATACTTCCTTCCATAAAACTCCTTTGTACAGCTTATTTAGCAAAATATCTTTCATTTTATCATAGACGCAATCGAATTGAAAGAGTGATCCACTAAAATCGTTTTTTTTCTGTTTATTTTAATTTTGCAAACTGTGAATAGATGCAATTATCATTTAATGCGCTATACAAATTTTTGTAAATGTCATAAATGTCGTTATACTTCTTGACATTTTCAGGTACGGGCTCAATGGTCTCCAGATAACGAACCATTGAATTGACACCTTCGGTAACATCGTTAAACCACCCGGCACCAACCCCTGCTATCACTGCCGCTCCTACAATGGTGGCATCGGGTATCTCCAGCTTACGAATTGGAACTCCAAACATATCTGCAATAATCTGGCGCCATGCTGCAGATTTTGTCGCCCCGCCCGTGATCGCAAGTTGTTTTAAAAGCAATCCGGATTTCTTCATGGTTTCATACATGTCCTTACTTTCCAAGGTAATCCCTTCCATAACCGAACGAATCATATCACTCTTAGAATGTGCGAACGTCAGTCCCGCAAAAATCCCTTTCGCTTCAGGATTCCAATACGGATAACCCGATCCGGTCAGGAATGGCATGAAGACAATTCCCTTTGATCCGACTGGACTTTTTTGAATATGATAATCCATTACTTCATATGGATCAAGCCCCGTTTTTTTGCCGAATGCAACTTCAATTTCAGCCAACTCATCCCTTGCCCATCGATAACTGCTGGCAGCACCCAGTTGGATTCCCTCAAGATTGTATAATCCCAATGATGCCGATGAAGTTGCCATGACCCCCGGAACATCTTCCAAGACCAGATTTTTTGTCCCAACCACCAAAAGTCCGGCGGTACCCAGTGTTAACGATGCATAGCCATCCTCAATTACGCCTGCGCCGATTGCTGCGCATTGTTGATCTCCACTTCCGGCAACAAGTAGTGTACCGACTGCCAGACCCGTTTTTTCCGCCGTGGTAGGTGTCACTTTTCCGACAATATCACCGGGTTTCACTAGTTTGGGGAATTTTGTTTTATCAAAACCAAAAGCATCAATAATGTTGTCCGCCCAATCCATTGTATTCGGATTAAGATAGCCAGATGTACAGGCATTGGTCACTTCGCAATAAAAATCATCTGCTCCAAAACAATATTGGATATACTCCGGCATCATCGCCACATACTTGGCTTTTTCATATAATTCGGGTCGTTTCTTTATTAACCATAACAATTTGATAAACGTAAAGGTAGGTGCCATTGGCATACCAGTGCTTCTAAAAAAAGTATCGGGATCCACCAGTGCCATGGCTTCTTCTAAAATCTCAGCACCACGATTATCCTGCCAGCCATAAAAAATGTTATCGATGGCCTGATTATTATTATCGACCAGTGTAAACGTTGCCCGTTGGCAAGAAAATCCAACTGCCTCAATTTCCTTTGGATCAAGGCCTGATGATGTGACTGCTTGTTTACAGGCTTTAAAGGTTTCCTCCACCAGTAAATCCACATCCTGTTCAACCCAGTTGGGACTTGGATAGTTGCAGGGATACTCACCATATCCTTTGCCATAGATTTGGCCTTTTTTGTCAAGAATCATCGCCTTTGTACCAGTTGTTCCCACATCAATACCGATTAAATACTTACCCATATTCAAATTCTCCTTTAATAATAAAAATTAACTTCTAAACCATGAATTAATTTAATATTATGCTTAGTAAAAGGGAATTTTGCTCAGCAATGTGATGAAAATGATCGCTTTGGCTTAGCCATTATACTGGGGTACTAGTCCAATCTCACGCATTTGATCAAAGGCGTCGATTATCGCAACCGCAGCTCGTGTACCGATCAGATCAGCTCCTGCCAAGATAAATACATAGGCATTTTGAGGCCGTGGGAATTTAACCCCGGCAACCTTGAGTTTAACATCCGTTTCCGCCAACGTCTTTTTCATAATCAGAAACTGTTCCATACTGGGTCCTTCAAATTGACCGGTTGAGGTTTTGGCATAATCAATGCCAACTTCTGCAATCAGTTTGCAGGCTGCTGCTATTTCCTCGTCACTTAAAAAACAGGTTTCAATAATGCATTTGGTGATATGACCCTGCGCTGCGGTTTTGAAATCCATCAATTCGCCTTTTATCACATCGTATCGTTTGTCTTTTAACGCCCCAACGTTCATGACCAGATCTAAAACGGTGCAACCAGCTTTTACTGCCTGTTCGGTTTCAAAGGCTTTAACAATCGATGCCGATGCACCAAAGGGAAAATCAAGACCGGTCCCGATATGAATGTCTGTTTCTTTTAATTCATCCACCACCACAGGCGTCCAATAAGGTGTCGCAGAATAAAATGCGGCACAATTATAGGCTACTGCCTCACGACAACCGGACCGGATATCAGCTTCAGTGGTGTTTTTAGGCAACACCGAGTGATCGAAACACTTTCCCAGGGCTTTTTTATCCATTTTTGATAAATCAACCATAACTACATACCTCCTAGTTTTATTTTATAGTAGGCGTTTGCAAAACGCCACAG
>NZ_DJGY01000050.1:0-28611 GCF_002435675.1 Acetobacterium sp. UBA5834
TGTGGCGTTTTGCAAACGCCTAAAAGTTATTGTATTAGGAGGATTTCTGGGCTCCGGCAAAACCAGTGTATTACTGCAGCTGGCTGAGTTTTTGGTTGCCAGATCTTTAAATAATGAGAATACCACTCCGGTGGTGATTGTCGAAAATGAAATTGGCGGCTCCGGGGTAGACAACCTGCTGCTGGAAAATCAGGGGCTGACTGTTAAAAATCTTTTTGCGGGCTGTGCCTGCTGTACGTCGTCGGCCCAGTTGGAGGATACAGTTTCGTACCTGAAAAAAGAATTTGATCCCCAATGGCTGGTTATCGAAGCCACCGGACTGGCCTATCCCGATAAGATCAAACAAACGATTGAAGATGCCTTTCTCGTGGAAACTGAGATTATCACCATCATAGATGCTAAGCGATGGTTCCGTTTAATCGCTGCCATGGAACCCTTTGTTTCCGGTCAGCTGGAAAACGCCAGCAGTGTTTTGATTAATAAAGTCGATACGGTGGATGAACAAAAGGTTCAGAGCGTCATCGAAAGCATTCAAACTTATAATAAAAAGCTCCCCTGCTATCCCATCTCCGCCATCATCAAGATCCCTGATGATTTCTGGGAAAGACTACTTGATCAGCGGTTAATCGCATTATAACAGCCGATTATTTTAAAAGTAACCAACGCTATTTGTTGAATTATATGGCTCAACATTGTATTGAGTTGAAAGGAAAAAAATGAAAAACGAACATCAGCACCAACATCCCCACCTCGAACAAGACGAGATACGCTGTTCCTGTGACCAAGATCATGATCACAGCAAAAGACAATATGCTCACCCGGACGAGCCCTGCTCCTGCGGCCATGATCACCATGAACACCAAAACCATCATTCCCATCAGGAAGAGTCCTATATCTGTGGACACGATCATGACAAGCATGAAATCCATGAACATCTGCGCCCTAAAACTAACCTTGGTGATCTTTCAATTACCCACCACGAAAATGCCATAATTATTTCCGCAGAGCGTGAAATCAGCGGTGAGTATCTGCCAATAAAAGAAGCCATCGCTGTTGGTTTAAACGGCCTGGCGGACTGGGTTGAAAGCCAGAACGGACTGGTTGGCCACATCAAAACCCATCTCACCGAAAAAGGAAAAAGCGCCATTCTTTCCACCACTGGTGATGGGGTTCAAGTTAACGAAGTTTATCATCCGAAGGTAATACTGAATCTTGCCGTGATTGTCTTTGCTGTCGATGAAGCCGATCTTGCCAATCAGGTATTAACGATACTAAATAAACTGTATTAATAAAAAACCATAAACACCTGAATTATTGGTGTTTATGGTTTTTTGAAAAAGAGTATGTTTGTTTAACTCCGACAGTCGCCTCAATTCTTCCATTATAGCCTCCTTAGCGACTCGTGAAAAAAATACATACCCGTATTTTGGTTTCTCTACCACTATATGATCATTTCAATTCTGCAAGTGTATTACTTAAACGCTAATGTTCTTCTTCATCGCCTTTTCAACATACATCAGACGATCTAATTCTCCAAAAAACTCACTAAGATTCTCTTCTCTTTCAGGAAAAAACATCCCACTACCACTGCTGACACTCAATTTATAGCGTTCTTGCGTCTGCTTATTAAAGTTATCCATATTTTCCTTCAGCCGCTCCAAAAGCCCATCGATTTCCTTTTGATCATCCACTTCCAGCACCACTACAAATTCATCACCTCCGATTCGGGCGATAAAATCAGTGTTTCGAAAACTCTTCCTCAAAATTTCGCTCATGTTGATCAAAGCACGATCCCCGGCATTATGACCAAAGTTGTCATTTATTTCTTTAAAACGATCCAGATCCAACATAAATCCAGCCAGTTGTTTCTTCTTCGAATGCCAGTTCATCCAATCTTCCAGATAGTAATCGAACTCCCGTCGGTTATAAAGCCCTGTTAGATGATCCGTATTCATAGTCCGGGACTGAATAAAAATATAAATGGTCAACAGCGAAATAGTCAGCGCCGGCCAGGTAATTGCCAGACCATATATCAATGCCTGAATAATCCCCGCCAGAAACGGCGGTAGCGCAAAAAAGAGCAACGGCAGAAGATCCCGCTGGCGGATGCGGTTGCGATTCCATAAGATCATCACAAATGATAAAAAAATATAAAAATAACAGCAGATTGGCACCATTACAAACAGCGGTCCCCGCTGATAGACATTATCGGCACCAAAATAAAACAGCCATCCGGTAAAAATGCTGGCGATTGATAAAATACTATTGAGATAAACAGGTAGCAGAGCCACAGCAACGAGTTTTTTTAACCGCTTTTCGCTGCGGTGGATTGTGTAATGAACATAAGCCATCCAGAATAAACTGGGAAGCGGATTTAAAAGATAATAAATCAGTGTCAATAGTATCAGTAAAAAATGAATCGGTTGCCCCGCCAGACCATATAGACTAATTCCGATGCTGTCCAGAATCAGAATTGCCATGACTACTTTTAACATGATCAAAAAAAACCGGTTGCTGGCATTTGTCAGATCAGCCCGTTTTCTAAAATTCACAAAAATAATACTCAAAATGATCAACGCATATATATTTGCCTGCAAGGTATAAACCAATAGATTCATCTGTTTACTCCTTTTCGATAATCACATTGCACTATCTCCTACAATAGCACAGGAATTCAAAAAAGTCGATGTAATGATGTTACCTATTTGGCAATAATATTGTTGCGGGAAAAATCGGGGATTCTCAAGAAAAAAGGGGCTTTTGCAAAATAGCGAATAAGCTATAGTGCAAAAGCTCCCTTGTGCGTAGCATACAGTATTAAATACCTTCCTTAATTATTTTTAAATTTGTTTTTACTCCACCGTCACACTCTTAGCCAGATTTTTTGGCTTATCGACATCACAGCCTCGGGCAACCGCCAGATAATAAGCCAACAGCTGCAGATACACAATGGTGGGAATGGCGGTGATATCATCGTCCATCTCCGGAATCACCCAGACCTCATCCACCTCCGAAGCAATATCTTCGTGACCGGCCTGAACAATCGCCAGAACGTGAGCACCCCGGGCCTTAACTTCTTTGATATTGCTGAGCATTTTTTCGAACACATTTTCCTGAGTACAGACGGCTACCACGATGGTACCCTCCTCAATCAGGGCAATCGGGCCGTGTTTGAGTTCCCCGGCGGCATAGGCTTCAGAATGAATATAGGAAATTTCCTTAAGTTTTAGTGAACCTTCCATGCTGGTATACAAGTCCACCCCTCGTCCCATATAAAAAAGATCACTGATCTGATAATTTTTATCAGCAAATGCTTTAATCATGTCCTGGCTTTCCAGTGCTTTTTCAATTAGTTCTGGTGTCATCATCAACCCATGACAAATCCGGGCGGCATCTTCTTTGTTCATTTTCCCATTGAGATTTCCCAAAAATGAGGCCAGAAGCATCATACAACCAACCTGGGTGACATACGCCTTGGTCGATGCCACGGCGATTTCTGGTCCGGCATTGGTATAAATGACGTCATCGGCTTCCCGGGCAATGGAACTGCCGACCACATTGGTCACCGCCAAAACCCAGGCCCCCCGTTCTTTGGCCAGGCGGATTGCTGCCAGGGTATCGGCGGTTTCGCCGGATTGACTGATGACAATCAGCAGGGTATTTTCATCGACAATCGGATTTTTATAGCGATACTCCGAAGCAGCTTCGGTTTCCACGCTGATCCGGGCAAATTTTTCAAAATAATACTTGCCCACCATTCCGGCATGGTAAGCGGTGCCACAAGCGACAATCTGAATCCGGTTGATCTTTTTCATCATCTCGGCATTAAGTTTCAACCCGGCAAAGGATGCCCCATTTTCACAGCAACGCCCCATTAAAGCTTCCATCATGGCCTTGGGTTGTTCGACCATTTCTTTCATCATAAAATGATCAAAGCCGCCTTTTTCAGCATCCCCGGGATCCCAATCAACGACAAAAACCTCTTTTTGAATCGTGTTGCCAGCGCTGTCCATAACCTGAATATGGTTCGCTGTCAGTACTGCCATTTCGCCGTTATCCAGCAGGTAGACTTCCCGGGTATAGTTAAGAATCGCGGGAATATCCGAAGCGATAAAGTTTTCGCCATCACCCAGTCCGACAATCAAGGGACTATCTTTACGGACAGCCACAATCTTATCCGGCTCGTTGGCACACAGAACCGCCAGGGCATAGGAGCCGCTCATCCGCTGTAAGGCAATTTGAATGGTTTCGACAAGGTCACCAGTATACAGTTCATTCAGCAGATGGGCAATCACTTCCGTATCGGTATCCGAAATGAAAACATGCCCGACCGCCTGAAGCTCATCTTTCAATGTCATATAATTTTCGATGATGCCATTGTGAACCACCGAGATTTCTTTATTGACACTGCAATGGGGGTGGGCATTGGCATCAGAGGGTACCCCATGGGTTGCCCAACGGGTATGACCGATACCGACCTGGCCGGAAAGCGGTGTTTTATCCAGTACATCTTCCAGATTTTTGAGCCGCCCTTTTTTCTTTTCCACCCGGATCATTTCATTTTCCAGGGTCGCAATTCCGGCCGAGTCATAGCCTCGGTACTCCAACCGGGAAAGACCATTAATTAGCACTTCTTGTGCCTGTTTATCGCCGATATAACCTACAATTCCACACATTTTTTCACCTATATTTCTTTTTTATGCCATCTCTGTCCCAAAGATCGCTCTTTGGTTTTAAATGACAATTCTCCAGGGCATCCGCCGAATTTTCGATACTCCCTGACCTCGTCAACTCAATTTCTGTGTGGACCATCACTTGAGTTCTGGCGCTTCTTGGCAGTCTTTGGTTACGGTCCATTAGTTTTATACCCAAAAACATACTGAGTTATTCTACCATAAAAGTCCTTTCAACACAAAGAAATGAGGGACAAAGCCCTCATTTCTTAAATTATTTTTAATTTTTAACCTCGTTGTTTTGGTTCGATAATAATTTCTTTTCAAATTTCAGCAGCCTAAGCGCTGTTCAATTAATACTGCCAGCTCACTGGCGATGGTGGTTAATTCATTTTGATCCTGTCCCTCAATCATCACCCGTACTAGTGGTTCGGTTCCTGATGGCCGAATCAGCACCCGTCCCTGCCCGTGAAAATGAGCTTCCACTTCCTGAATCCGTCTTTGAATCTCCGCATCATTCAGATAATCCAGTTTCTTTTTATTTTCGACTCTGGCATTAACCAGGATCTGAGGATAAACCGTCATTAAATTATTCAGGGCTTTGGCATCCCGGCCATCCTGTTTTAACAATTCCAATAAGATCATGGCCGTAAGCATCCCATCTCCAGTGGTATTATGATCCAGCAGAATCAGGTGTCCGGACTGTTCGCCGCCCAGATTATAATCGCCGGCAACCATCGCTTCAAGAACATACCGATCGCCGACATCCGTCTTGACGGTTTTACACCCGGCGGCATTTAAGGCCAGATCCAGGCCGATATTGCTCATCACAGTGACCACAACCGTGTCTTTCTTCAAAGTATTGGCGGCCTTCATCGAAGATCCGATCAGATTCATAATTTTGTCACCATCGATGATCGCACCCACATTATCAACTGCCAGACAGCGATCCGCATCACCATCAAAAGCAATCCCAATATCGGCTTTTTCATCCACTACCCGGTGCTGCAAGGGCTGTAAATGGGTCGATCCGCAACCGGCATTAATATTCTTGCCATCAGGCTGATCCCCGATCACAACCACATCGGCACCAAGGCTACGAAAAAACGCCGGAGCGATGGCATAGGCGGCCCCATTGGCACAGTCCATCACTACCTTGAGTCCAGAAAAATCACTTTTTACTGCCTGTTTAATGTGGTTTAGATAGAGGTCTTCCGGTTTTTCCAGTTGACTGATCCTGCCACCCCCTTTTAATTCAACTGCCTGTTTTTCCAGAACGATGGTTTCAATTTCGTCTTCCACTGCATCTGGCAGTTTGAATCCCAGACCATCAAAAAATTTGATCCCGTTAAATTGAAAGGGGTTGTGGGAAGCCGAAATTACTACCCCAGCATCAGCTTGGATTTCTCGGGTAATCACTGCTATAGCAGGGGTTGGTAGAACGCCAACCAATATTGCTTCACCGCCCACTGCTACAATTCCCCGGGCCAGAGCCTGTTCCAGAGCGTTTCCGGATTCCCGGGTGTCCATGCCAATGACAATTTTGGGCCGATGCGCATTTCTTCCCAGAACGCTGGCTCCGGCCTGACCCAATCCATAAGCCAGATCCAATGTCAATTCTTTTTCATATACACCACGAACGCCATCAGTACCAAATAATTTTCCCATCTATGTAAAACTCCTTAGTCTTTTTCTTTTGCTTAAAATTTGCTGGCCTCATTATAACCTAAAGCGATTTATTTTAAAACCGTTTTATGATGCCACCACCGAGAACCTGCCGACCCTTAAAAAAAACCAGAGCCTGACCGGGTGCCGGAGCCCGAACCGGAACCTGACTGTGAACGATGGCCTGAGTTCCCGAAAGTCGTTCGATCCGGCCCTCATACTCGTGGCCCCAGCGGCAGGTTTTAAAGGTGAAGCCTGTTTCCGGCAGACCCTCGGGCGATTGAATAACCAACGCATCCACCAGAATACGGTTTTGATACAAATTCTGTTCTTCATCCAACACCACCGTATTGGTGGCTGGGATCACCTCAACTACTGCCAGCCGATGACTGCTGTTAATCCCCAAGCCCCGGGTTTGACCCGGAGTAAAATGATGAATGCCGGGGTGTTTCCCCAGTATTTTACCCGTTGTATCCACAAAATTACCAGGGGCTGTCGGATTATTTCCAAACACAGCCTCCTTGAGAAACAAACCATGGCCCTTTTTAGGGATAAAACAAATGCCCTGGCTTTCTGCACCCTGGGCAAGCTCTGGCAATAAACTCAAAATTTCTTTTCGTACTTCATCTTTGGATGTGACCGCATTCAGCGGAAATAATAAACGCCCCAGGATTTCCTGCTCCAGATGATATAAAAAATAGGACTGATCTTTATGGGGATTGGCACTGGCCCAGAGCTGATATGCCCCCTCATGCTGGCGAACTTCGGCATAATGGCCGGTGGCTATCATGGCGTCGCCATTGATGGTAGCAAAATCACGAAGCAGCTTAAACTTCATGTTCTGATTGCATAACAGACAGGGATTAGGAGTTTCTCCCCGTTGATAGCCCGCTACAAAGGGATCAATCACTTTTTTCTGGAACTCATTTTGAGCCTCCAATACATGGTGTTCAATATCCATTTTTTCCGCCACCATTCTGGCGGCATTAATGGTTGTTTCGGCATTTAAAAAATTAAAGGTTACGCCAATTACCTCGTAACCTTCACTTTGTAACCGATAAGCGGAGGCAGCACTGTCGATGCCACCGCTTAATCCAATAATGACTTTTTTTCTGTTCACACTTTTTTCCTTATGATTTTATACTAACGTTCACTGATGCGCTTTAGCCGGGTTTCTTTTTTATTGATATGAACCATTTTGCTTTTTTGTGACTTCAACTCGAGGCTGTTATCCCGGTGTTCGTCCCAAACTGGCCAGGTTTTATTGACTTCAATCAAATTGATGATTTCTTCGGTGAGCCAGGGGTTGCAAACCAGAACCGGGCCCAGGGTGTTGGTAAAAATCCCTTTGCCGCTGATCACCCCTTCAAACTTCGTCTTGCCGTTATTGCCGTAGCCATACTTAAGCCGTCCAAATGGCGACTCTTCTTTAATATCCAGATCGATCATTTGGATCTGACTACCGATCATTTCCATTTCCTTGCCATTGTACTGACAGGTGTAATACAGATCATCGCCGTACACGGCGTGATTCTCACGGGCTTCAATCTCAATGATCCCCAGTCCAATAATCTCGGACTGATCATCCCGCTTTATCGTTTCCCCAAACAGTGCTACGGTGGTGCCGGTCACCAACATCGGTCGGGTTTCAATATAGGCCATCAGTTCGTTTCGATGCGGTTCCAGATAGGCTGCCACCGCCTCAAAATGCTCAATTTCACCCGGTGGACAAAACAGAAAATCAAAATCAAGCGGGTTAAAGGTCTCTGTGTCCAAGTTAATTTGGGTAACCTCAACCTGGTAGCCCCGTCTTTTTGCCTCGGCCTGAATCGCCAGCAGATTACCCCGATCGCCATGAAGGTTAAACATATTATTAAAAAGCCAGCCAACTTTTATGGTCTGTTCCATTAGTTCTGTCCTCCTTCAATGAATTTTTTCATCTTTTCAAAGGTAGAAATCCAGGTGATCAAATAAATATTATCGGTTTCGGCCTTGTCGATTTCGGCAAATATTTCACTGATGTTGTCACTGTCCATGATCGTGATCACTTCTTTTGAAACCCCATCATAAACCAGTCGATTGGCGGTATCATAAGCAACATGCTCAGAGAAACACAGGTATCGCTCCACATTGGAGTCTACCAACGGTTTAAAATCACAGTCAAAGGCGTAAAAGGTATTGATGTAATGGGGAACAAAATCATTGACTACATACAAACCCAGAGCCACCATTTTTTTACTTTTGTCTGATGCCATAATATTTAAGGCACTCTGGAGGGTATCGGGATTTTCCTGTTTAATCCGCATATATTTAATGGTTTTATTTTTGTAGGTCAAGACCTCAAAGCGACCACCGATATTTTTAAAATTTTCAAAGGCTCGGGCTGCGGCTGCCGGTGTAATCCCACAAAGCGCATCGCAAACGGCCAATGCTCCGGCATAATTATAAAACATAAAGGGCAGATCATAGGGCATATTAAAGACCACATCCTTTAATTTGAAGGTATTATCTTTAAAGTTAAGCGCAGTAACCAAATAGTCCGGTGTGCTTTTGCTGGCAAACCCACAAAAATCGCAGGCAAAAGCGCCAATGCTGTCGACATTGTAATAATCAAAACGCAGATCGTGATGGCATTTGGGACACGCCTGGGTGGGGTAATCCCCACCCTTTACGAAGGATTCATCATGGCGGGATACGCTGTAATAAATCGAACGACGGGCGACTTCCTCGAAAAATCGGGATCGCGGTTCTTCGTTATTGAGGATCAGGGTCATCCTGGGATTGACCACCTCTTTTAACTTGCGGATAATAAAATCCGGATCCCCATTTCTCTGGACCTGATCTTTTTGAAGGTTGGTGATCAGCATATTTTCGGCAGGTAATTGGGCGTAAATTAACGGCAGATAGCGTTCATCGGTTTCAAAAATATAGAAGTCGGCCTTGAGTTTCCCTGACAAGCTGGCTTCTTTGGCCAGACTTGTGGCTATCCCCCCCAAGAGGTTGGCACCTTCCAGATTGGAAACAATTTTTTTACCATTCTGCTTTAATATATGCGTTAGCAGATTGGTGGTCGACGATTTCCCATTGGTTCCGGTAATAAATACGACCTTGGAATAATCAATATTTTTAAAATGTTTGACAAAATCCGGGTCGATTGCCAACGCCTTCTCCCCGGGAAGGTTGGTTCCCCGCCCCTTGCTGACAAGTTTAATGGCAATCCCCATTAATTTTGCCAACCATAATGCAAAATAAAATTTCATCATTAATAACCTTTCTTCTTAGTAATTGACTGTTAAAGCTCTTTATTTTTCAGTTTTTCATGTATCACTGAAATCATGCTTCGGCGCTCATTATGTTCATTCTGATCTGACGGCGCATCGTTATCCTGACTTTTTCCTTCCATACCCTGATTCCAGCTCATCTGGGCGGCTCCGGCAACCACCGCACCGACAAAGCAGGCGGTACTGAACATACTGGCCAAACCAATAACCATAGCCACCAGTTCGCCGTAAATAATGCCATTAAAACGAACCGGATGAATATCCCCATAGCCGATGGTGGCAAAGGAAATCACCATATAATAGAGCATGTCAAAGGCATCCAGGGCTCGGTCTGAATTCGCTGCGTAAAAACCGGAATTGATTTTAAAACAGTTATAGACCATCAGATAAAGGATACTCATTTCACTGACAACCAGTACCAGCATCCCTTTTAGAATACTGGCGGTTTCGTGATATTTCCGCCTTTTGGAAACGGAACTGCGGATCAGGGTAGGGTTGGCGATTGCCCGGATCATCACCGAGAAACAGAGCATCAGGGCAAAAGACAGTCCCAACAAGCCCAGCGGCAGGCTCGGCGGTGAGATAAAGTTGGCAAACAGCACAAAATAATGACCCAGGACCAGATAAAAGATCAGATCCATAAAGCGGGAGACAATAATATCCTGAAACTGATCGATTTTCATAAAAAGGTGTTGCACTAAAAATACGATGATAATAAAAACGGCAAAGCTTCCTAAAATTCCAATCAGTTCGCTGAACAGTATTCGGTGATGCAGCGACACCACCAATAACGAGATCACCAACAAAACACCAGTGACCATGAGAATTCCCTGATATTCATAATTGACAATCAATTTTACCAGAAAACGTCGAACTGGTTTAATCTTTTTTGTTTTGTTCTGCTTTACCTCAGAAATAATGCGTTCTTTGTTGTAGAACAGAAACAATTCAAATAAAAAAAGCAGAAGAATGAACAAATCATAGATAATAATAATGGCGTTACCATTCGCAAGGGTTTCGTAAACTGGGATTTCATTGACAAAGGGATTCATCTGAAAACTCCTTTACTTTTTTGATTCATGGTTCTTTATCAACTCTAATTTCTTCGCCTTTGACATTTTCTTGATGGCCGCTTCACGACTGAGGGCTTCTGACCGGGTGGTCAGCGTTTCCCAATAAACCAGCGTGACAGGCAACCGTCCCCGGGTATATTTTGCACCGGTTCCCGCATTATGGGCCTTGATTCGAGCTTCGATCTGAGTGGTCCACCCAGTATAAAGGGTGTCATCACTACATTTTACGATATAAACGTGAGCCTTGTCTATCATTTGTTTTTCTTTCTCTCCGTTTCATTAAGAAATCTGTTTACGCGTCAATCGACTACTCATATCATTTGGTTGGATCAATTCTCAGGCTTTCCAAATCAACAAGAAAAAAAGATCCCTATAAGGGATCTTCATTGTTTTTTTTAGAAATTCCTAGAAGTTGCTGTTTCTTGGTCTTCTAGTTTGTTTTCTTTTTGTTCGACATTCACGACATCTTTTTGGTTCATTGTCAAAACCTTTTTCCTGGTAGAATTCTTGTTCACCTACAGTAAATACAAATTCTTCGCCACAATCTTGACAAACTAAAGTTCTGTCTTCCATGAGTACCTCCACTTAATTTTAATGTACAGGATCTGATTATTCTTTGTTAAATGGAGCATGGACAATTTTGTCTGAATGTTGTTACCATTTATGAACTTGTAATCATTAACTATACTATCGTTATTATACAATGTTCGTTTACATTTGTCACCTGTTTTTTTATTTTTTTATTGAGTTAAATTCTTTTTTCGGATATATTTAACTCATACAATTTCAATTATAAGGAGATAAACCATGAGAGATCATCGACTGATAAAATATGCCCAAACCCTGGTCAATTACTCCCTTTATGTTAAGCCAAAGGAGTGGGTTGTGATCCGCGGATCTGACCTGGCCATGCCACTGATAAAAGAGTGCTACCGGGAGGTTTTGAAAGCCGGAGCCCACCCCACAGTCATGCTAACCCCGGAAGGTCTTTCGGAGATTCTTCTAAAAGAAGGCAGCGACGAACAACTGAAGTTTAATGCGCCGATGATGATGGAGGTTTATGCCAAAGCCGATAAGATTCTAAACATTCTAGGGGATCATAACCTCAAGTCGTTATCAAATATTCCCAGTGAACGAATCGCACTGCAGCGCCGTTTTGGCGCACCAATCACCCAAATTTACAATGACCGGGTAGCCCGGGGTGAAATGGATTGGACGCTGTGCCTCTACCCCACCGAAAGCGGTGCCCAGGAAGCAAACATGTCGCTGTCTGACTATGAAGAATTCGTTTTTTCTGCCTGTCTCCTAAATGGTGAGAATCCTATTGCCGCCTGGCAAAAAATCCATGACGAGCAGGAAGCCATGGTTACCTATTTAAACACGAAAACCAGCTTCCATGTGATGGCCAACGGTACCGACCTGACGCTTCGTACCGAAAACCGGATCTGGATCAATTCCGATGGTCACCACAATTTTCCCAGCGGCGAAGTCTTTACTGCACCGGTAAAGGAAAGCGTCAACGGAACCATTCGTTTCACCTTTCCCGGTATTTACAGTGGTCAGGAAATTGAAGATATCCAACTGACCTTCGCGGACGGCCGGGTTGTTACGGCCAGCGCCAAACGGGGCGAAGCCTTGCTTCACGCCCTGCTTGACACCGATGCTGGCTCCCGCTATGTTGGCGAGTTTGCCATTGGCACGAATTACGGAATCACCAAATTTACCAAAAACATGCTGTTTGACGAAAAAATCGGCGGCACCATTCATCTGGCCCTGGGCAAATCCTACCCGGAATGCGGCCCGATTAACGATTCGATGCTTCACTGGGACATGCTCTGTGACATGAAGGACGGCGGGGCAATCTATGCCGACGGGGAGCTTTTTTATCAGAACGGTGTCTTTCTAAAAAAATAGCCCGCTTTTTACTTTACCACCAGTCAATTTATTGTAATAAAGCTGGCTTTATGGTATTATTGGCAAATATAATCTCAGGAGGAAATTAATGGAGCCCATAGAAAAAAAGACGAATTTTATCACCAATGCCATCGATCAGGATATTGCCGACAAGGTTTATAAAAATGATCGCGTTCACACCCGCTTTCCCCCCGAACCAAACGGCTATTTACATATAGGTCATGCCAAAGCCTCACTACTTAATTACCGGATTGCCAAGCAGTATCATGGAAAATTCAATCTCCGCTTTGATGATACCAACCCCATCAAAGAGGAGCTCGAATTTGTCGATTCCATCAAGGAAGATCTCAGCTGGCTGGGGATCGATTGGGATGACCGGCTTTTTTTTGCCTCCAGCTATTTTGATAAAATGGCTGACTACGCCGTCGAACTGATCGGTAAGGGCCTGGCTTTTGTCGACCAGCTCTCAGCCGAAGAAATGCGGGCGTATCGGGGCACCCTGACTGAGCCCGGTAAGGAAAGCCCGTACCGCAACCGCCCGATCGAAGAAAACCTGCAGCTTTTTAAACAAATGAAGGCTGGCGAGCTACCGGAAGGTTCCCATATTCTGCGGGCCAAAATCGATATGGCCAGCCCCAACATGAATATGCGCGATCCGGCCATCTATCGGATTCTGCATACCAGCCACCACTCCACCAGCGAAGACTGGTATATTTATCCGATGTACGATTACGCCCATCCGATTGAGGATGCCTTAGAAGGGATTACCCACTCTCTCTGTACCCTGGAATTTGAAGATCACCGCCCCTTCTACGACTGGGTGCTGGCCAACATCGACGACTTCAAGAAAGAACCGCCCCGGCAAATCGAATTCGCAAAGCTCAATCTGACCAAAACCATTGTCGGCAAGCGCTTTTTAAAACAACTGGTGGAAGAAAAAATTGTCGATGGCTGGGATGATCCCCGTCTGGCCACCATCTCCGGCTTACGCCGCCGGGGCTTTACCCCTGAATCGATTCAGGCTTTTTGCGAAGCGATCGGTGTCGCTAAAACCAATAGCACTGTCGACATCGCCATGCTGGAACATTTTATCCGGGACGATTTAAAACTTAAAGCACCCCGTTTAATGGCCGTAATCGATCCCCTGAAGGTAACCATCACCAACTACCCGGAAAATCAAACTGAGTGGGTTGAGTTACCACTTAACCAGGAAAATGATCAAATGGGTTCCTATACCACCCCATTTAGCCGGGAAATCCTGATTGATCGCAGTGATTTTATGGAAATACCACCCAAAAAGTACTTCCGCCTCTTCCCCGGCAATGAGGTTCGCCTACGGGGTGCCTACTTTATCACCTGTCAGGAAGTAATAAAAGACGCCGACGGCCATGTCATTGAACTGAAATGCACCTACGACCCTGCCACCAAATCCGGTGCTGGCTGTGAGCGGAAGGTCAAAGGCACCATCCATTGGGTAGACGCCAGTCATGCCAGCGAAGTCGAACTTCACCTCTATGACTATCTGGTGGAGGATGATTCCGGCCTGACGAAAGATAATTTTCTGGAGCGAATCAATCCGAAATCTCTGGAAATTGTCAAAGCCTATATTGAACCGGAATTATTAAAGGCGCAACCCTATCAAAAATTTCAGTTCATCCGCAACGGATTTTTCTCCGTCGATCCCAAATATTCAACCCCGGAGGCTCCGGTATTTAACCAGATTGTCTCTTTAAAAAGTTCCTGGAAACCGACAAACTAAATGATATAAAATACTGGCAGCAAGCTGATTAGATGAGGGGAGAAGTTATGAAAATATGGTCTGATAAAGAAAAGATGTCCCGGGACGAGCTCCGGAAACTGCAGTTTAAGCGTTTAAAGAAAACGCTGAACCACGTTTATGAAAACGTGCCTTATTATCATGAAAAATTCAAAGCCGCCGGGGTTAAACCGGTGGATATCCGCACCCTGGAAGATATGCGGCTATTGCCGCTGACCACCAAGGAAGATCTCCGCAAAAATTATCCCTTTGGGCTCTTTGCCATGCCCAAAAATAAAATTGTCCGCTATCACGCCTCTTCCGGCACCACCGGCAAGCCAACCGTGGTCGGTTACACCAAACACGACATGAAGGTGTGGCGGGAAGTGATCGCCCGGATCGCCACCATGGGCGGCGTCACCGCTGACGATACCGCCCAGATCACCTTTGGCTTTGGCCTCTTTACCGGGGCCTTTGGTCTTCAGCAGGGGTTAGAAAAGATCGGCGCCGGGGTCATTCCGATGTCGGCCGGCAATACCCAGAAACAGATTATGATCATGCAGGATTTCCAATCCACCGTCCTGATCGGTACCCCATCCTATGCCCTGCATCTGGCCGAAGCCGCTCAGGAAATGGGGATTGATCCCAAAGAAGAGCTGTTTCTTAAATACGGCCTCTTTGGCGGCGAAGGTTCCACCGAAGAAATGCGGGCCAAACTCAATGAAGCCTGGGGCATCACCGCCACTGAAAACTACGGCATGAGCGAATTGATCGGCCCCGGCGTTTCCGGCGAGTGTCTGGCTTTTAAAGGGATGCACATCAATGAGGATCACTTTATTGCTGAAATCATCGACCCGGAAACCCTGGAGGTGCTGCCGGAAGGCGCAGTCGGCGAACTGGTCATCACCCCGATTACCAAAGAAGGGCTACCACTGATCCGTTACCGCACCAAGGACATCACAAGGCTCGATACCACGCCTTGTGATTGCGGTCGAACCTCAGCCCGGATGGCCAAGATCACCGGACGGACCGACGATATGTTAATCATCGGCGGCGTCAATGTCTTCCCCTCACAAATTGAAGGCGTTCTTTTGGGTATTAAAGGGATCGGTTCGAACTACCAAATTCGGGTCCTTAAAAAAGGCTATCTCGATCGGATCGAGATCGACGTCGAAGTGGTCAATCAGGATCTGCTGGTCTCAGTGACCCTGCTCGATCAGCTGTATAAAGAAATCCAGACCAAGCTGCACACGATCCTCGGGATTCACGCTGGTATCCACCTGGTTGAGCCCAAAAGTCTGGTGCGCTCCGAAGGCAAAGCCAAACGGGTCATCGATCTGCGATCTGAAGATTTATAGGAGGCAAACCATGCTAATTAGTCAATTGTCAGTCTTTATTGAAAATAAAAAAGGCCATCTAGCCAAGATCACCGGGGTCCTTAAAGATGCCCAGGTCGACATTCGGGCCATTTCCGTTTTTGACAGCGCCGAATTCGGTATTTTGCGGATCGTCGTCGATAAGCCCGAAGCAGGGGCCGAGGCGCTTAAAAAAGCTGGTCACGTTGTCAAGCAAAGCTATGTGCTGGCGGTTGATCCCTCCGACAAGGTCGGCAGCCTCCACGATGTCTTTGCCCTGCTTTCTGAAAATGACGTTAACATCGAATATGTCTACTCCTTCGTCATGCCGAATAACCAGGGTTCACCCCTGATTATTCTTAAAGCCGACGATCAGGAAAAAGCCATCGCCCTGTTGAGTGCTTCGGACTTTAACCTGATTCCCAAAGAAGCCGTTTATAACGTCCAGAAAGGCTGATCGCCCAACCCTGCACCGACATTCGATCGGTACGGGAGTTCAGCACCCAAAGCAAAAGCCGGAGCAATGCTCCGGCTTTGTTTTTTATCGTCTGTTTTTAACCTTTTTAAGCCGGAAAAACTCTTCCCGCTCTTTCTCTTCAATGGTATCCTGAATGTACTTAATTTCGGCCTTTAATCGGGGTATCTGGATCTTGTCCAGAGCGTTGGCACTTTTCTGGGTTTTTTTTATTTCCAGCGACAGTTTATAGGCCGTTGTTTCCACCTGCGCCAGCTGATAAGATAAATACTTGACATCGTTGAATTTCTTGATGGCAATATCCAGGGCCGGGTTATTTTCATTAAAACCAAAGGCCAGGTTTCGTTCACGCCGTTCCGTATAAATGACTTCGGGAATGTCAACCCCCATGACCCCCTTGGCCCGAATTTCAAAACCAATCTCCGGCGGAACTGAAAGGGCAAACTCTTCCAGGTGATTGAGGCCCATACTGATACAAACCTGCTGCAGGGCTTCATAGGCATCCCGAAACATCTGACCGATTTCTTTCTCGATCAACTCGGCTTCCTTGACCAGCTGCATGATTTCCTGAATTAAAATGGTTCTTTTTTTATCGAGCAGCTCATACCCTTTAATTGAAAATTTCAGCCGTCCCTTGGCTTTAATCAGATTCGCCTTGGTCGGGGTTATTTTAATGGCCATGACACCACCTATGCCTTCTTGGGAAAATACTTATCAATGTTTTCGGGACTGAGACGATCCAGTTCGGTCAGCGGCAACAGTGACAAGAGCTGCCAGCCGAGATCAAGGCTTTCAATAATATTTCGACCTTCATCAAAACCCTGATTAAGAAACTGTGCTTCAAAAGCCCGGCCAAATGCCATGTACTTTTTATCGGTAGGGCTTAAATCTTCTTCCCCAATAATCTGGGATAAATCTCTTACTTCCTGTACCTTGGAATATGAAGCGAACAACTGGTTGGCCACCTCGGCATGATCGCCCCGGGTAAAACCTTCCCCAATCCCATCTTTCATCAGCCGTGAAAGCGAGGGTAAAATAGCCACTGGCGGATAGATACTGCGCTGGAACAAATCTCTCCCAAGCACAATCTGACCTTCGGTGATATAACCGGTTAAATCCGGGATCGGATGGGTAATATCGTCATTAGGCATCGTCAATATCGGCAGGAAGGTAATCGAACCGACCTGGTCTTTTAGCATCCCGGCCCGTTCATAGAGCGAGGCCAGATCCGAATACATATAACCAGGATAGCCTTTCCGGCTGGGTACTTCTTCCCGGGCTGATGAGATTTCCCGAAGCGCTTCACAATAACTGGTGATATCCGTCATGACTACCAGAATGTGCATATGCTTTTCAAAGGCCAGGTATTCGGCGGCTGTCAGGGCACACCGGGGTGTCGTGACCCGCTCAGCGATGGGATCATCAGCATAGTTGACAAACATGACGACCCGATCCATAACATTGGCTTCATCAAAACTCTTCCTGAAAAACTTCTCGTCATCATGTTTAACGCCGATAGCCGCAAACACCACACCAAATTCTTCGTTGACATTATCACCCAGTCTGGCCTGACGCACAATCTGGGCCGCCAATTCATTGTGCGGTAAGCCATTGCCGGAAAAGATCGGCAGCTTTTGACCACGAATCAAGGTGGCTAGGGTATCGATGGAAGAAATCCCGGTTTGAATAAAATTACGGGGATATTCCCGGGACATCGGGTTAATCGGGCGGCCATTAATGTTGGCTTCAACCAAACTGAAGATATCACTGCCGTTATCAATCGGTTGACCAATGCCGTTAAAGATCCGTCCCTGCAAATCCAGGGACATCGGTAAATTAAATGCTTCCCCGGTAAACTTGATGATGCTGTTTCCGGCGGCTAAACCGGCGGTATTTTGAAATACCTGAATGATCACATTTTTTTCTTCAATTTTAATGACTTTTCCCTTTTTGATGTTGCCGGTGCTGATTTCGACAATATCAACCACTTCGCCGTAAAAGACGTCATCCACATCCGAAATCTGGATCAGGGGGCCAACGACTTTGTCGATTTGCAGATATTCTTTTTTCATGCTATTCCCCCTTAATTCTCATATTTTTTAAAGAGCACTTCATAATACTGGTCAATCTCATCTTTTAGCGTCTCAATTCCACTTAAATCATCATTGGGAATGGTGTATTTCATTTTTATAAACTGACTGAAAATATCCACATTTTTGAGCTGTGAGGTAGGAATCCCGAGCTTTAACCCTTCCCGGCCCCGTTCATATAAATATTCAATGGCCTTTAGCATGGCGTACTGTTTTTCCAGCGGTACATAGGTGTCATCTTTATTATAGGCATTCTGCTGCAGATAACCAACTTTAATGATTTTGGCAATCTCTAAAACCCAACGCTGATCATCCGGCAGCACATCTTCACCAACCAGCATGACCATTTCCTGAAGTTTGTTTTCTTCGTACATCAGCTCCAGCATTTTATTTCGCAGCGTGATGCAATCCGGTGCGACATTATCCTCATACCAATCGGATAATATTTTTATATAACCACTGTAACTTTCCAGCCAGTTAATAGCCGGATAATGTCTGGCATAGGCCAGGCTTTTATCCAGGGCCAGAAAGACATTAACAAAACGCTTGGTATTTTCGGTGACCGGTTCCGAGAAGTCGCCACCGGCTGGCGACACGGCGCCAATGATCGTGATCGAGCCGTCATCACCGCCCAAGGTTTCAATACTCCCGGCCCGTTCGTAAAATTCAGCAATTCGCGACGGCAGATAGGCCGGATAACCTTCTTCCGCTGGCATTTCTTCCAGTCGGCCGGAAATCTCCCGTAATGCTTCAGCCCAACGAGAAGTGGAGTCAGCCATCATTGCCACCGCATAGCCCATGTCCCGGTAATATTCGGCAATGGTAATGCCGGTATAAATACTGGCTTCCCGGGCTGCTACCGGCATATTTGAGGTATTGGCAATCAAAACCGTTCGTTCCATGATCGACTTCCCAGACCGGGGATCAATTAGTTTGGGAAAATCTTCAATAACCTCGGTCATTTCATTCCCCCGTTCACCACAGCCAATATAGACAATAATATCGGCATCGGACCATTTGGCCAACTGATGCTGCGTCATCGTTTTGCCAGTTCCAAAGCCCCCGGGGATTGCCGCTGTACCGCCTTTGGCAATTGGAAAGAAAATATCGATCACTCGTTGACCGGTAATCAGCGGCACCAGGGTTTCCCGCCGATAGGCATTGGGCCTTGGCGTCCGCACTGGCCACTCATGAGCCATCTTCAGTTCATGGAGCTCGTTCTTGGCATCGCGAATTGTTACCAGTGCATCTTCAATGGTGTACTCGCCATCCGGCACCACGGAAACAACGGTTCCCGACAGGTTCGGTGGTACCAGTAGGTGGTTTTTAATGACTTGCGTCTCCTGAACTGTTCCAAAGCTGCTGCCCGCCAATAACAAATCGCCCGGTTTAACGGTGAGCGTTGCCGACCAAAGTTTTTTATCGTCGATCGATAAGAGGCCGATGCCTTCCGGGATAAAAATCGGTGAAAGCTCCTGAATTTTTTCAAGGGGCCGCTGAATCCCATCAAACATGTTTTTAAGCATCCCAGGTCCCAGCTTGAGACTAAGCGGTCTGCCAGTTGGGGTAATTTCCTCACCGGTTTTGAGGCCTTCTGTTTCTTCATAAACCTGAATCGTGCCGATATCACCTTCTAAAACAATGACTTCCCCGATTAAGCGCTGTTTACCCACGGTAACCATTTCCCGCATCTTAAAGCTGGTCATGTTTTTTCCTTTAATAACGGGACCATTAATGGCAGAGATAATGCCCTTTGCTTTGTTTTCTTCCTTAACTGCCACTTAGCTCACCTGCTTTTCCATAAACCCGTTCAGTGTCATTCCGACGAGTTTATAATTGCTTTTAATCAGATTCTCAACCGTAAAATCGCAATGGAGTCGGCCTTCGGCATCCTCGGCAATAAAGCCGCCGATGCAATCTGTGCATTCCTGCCGGTATTCAACATTAAAATCCGTTAATTGTTGATCTATGATGGTTTTAAGCTGCTTAAAATCGCCTTCCCGGACAAAAACGACAATATTATTTTTACCGGCAAAAACCTGATGAATCTGCGCCACACAATCCTGCAGATAATCGTTATAGACCTCTTGACTCAGGTAATCACTGGCTTTTTCCCGGATCAGCTGATTAAAATCCATCAGGATTCGATTCTTTTCTTCCAATTCCAGAGTTTTGGCTTTATTCTTACCTTCAGCGATAATTTTGTTTTTATCTCTGAAAATCGTATGATAACTCCGCTCCTCGATGGCCCGCTTTTCTTTTTTTATCTTTTCCTCTGAGTCAGTCAGCAGCGCCTTTTTTTTATCCTTGGCATCGTAGATGATATCTTTGCCCCACTTACGTTCCTTGCTTAAGAGATATTGGGTAAATACCCGGAGTTTTTCTTCTACTGAAATCATTTTATCACATCCTTACAATCCCACAGATTCTTTAATGTACTTCATGATCATCCCCTCACTGCGCGAATAGCCATGGCGATCGGGAATGACCGTAATTAAAGGTGAAAAGTATTTCTTTTTTGCTTCCAATACCAAATCGGTAATCATCAATGATGCTTTTTCGGTCAGAAAAATTATCCCAATTTCCTTGTCTTTCAAGGCTTCTTTAAACGCTGTCTCAATCTCTGCCTGTGTTTTTACATATGCCCCTTCAATACCAGCCAGTTGCATTCCCAAATAGGAATCACGATTCTCACTGATTACATATGATTTCATACTTACAGACTTCCAATAATCATGATTGAAATAACCAGACCGTAAATGGCGACCCCTTCAGCCAGTCCAACAAAAATCAGTGTCTTACCCAGAATTTTAGGATCTTCAGAAACAGCCCCCAAAGCCGCCGAGCCAACCACACCAACCGCATAACCAGCCCCTACGCAGGCAAGCCCAGTAGAGAGTGCTGCTGCGATATAGCCGAGTCCAGCATCCGTCATTCCGCCCGGTTCCCCACCGGTGGCGGCGGCAACTACCCCAGGTGCCATCACAATCAAGGCGGCCGCCAACATCGGAATAAAGGTTGACAGATTTAATTGTAGAAATTTTTTTAATTTTACCTGTTTGGCATCACATCCACGATAGTTAAAATAAACACCCAGAGAAATAGTTACCAAAACAAGTAATGCGGTGCCAATGGTTATAAACGTTAATACATTCATTTGCGGTTCTCCTTAAAATAAATTAATTTGCAGGTCAACGGGTCGAAATTCAACCCCATCACCGGTATAGTATTTACTGAACAATTCATAAAATTGTAGTCTCAATGCTTGAATCGAAACGATCAATGTTTCCAGAACAATGACAAAAATATTGGCAAAAATCAAAACGCCTACACTGATAACCCCATTATGTGCCATTTCAGCCAGGGTCTGAAAGGCTACAAAAAGCCCAACATGAACCAGGGCAAAGGCGCCAATTCGAATAAATGACACGGTATTACTAAACATCCCCAGCAGCATCTCAAACAGTTCAAAACCACTTTCAATATAATAGGCCGAGGGTTCTTCTTCGTAAAGATGACTATTTTTCTGCAAATAATTTGCCAGTGGCTCCCGTATTAATACGATAAAAACCAAAAGCACTGCCAAGATCCCTAAAATTGGTGTCAGCACTGCTGACACTGGAAATCCGGCGACGTTTATCCCGACAATCGCCAGTAAACTGGCGTACAGAGCAAAGCCACAGATGCCATTTTTACCAAAGACACCTTCTTTGATTTCTTTTTGCCTAAGCTTATTAATAATGCTGTAGACATAGGCCACAAAAAGCATCCCAATACCAATTCCAATTGCAACAAATAATATCGAATTGATCTCTTCAAATGGTCTTAACCACACGGCATGAATCACTTCTTCAAAACCAAAAACACTGCCATACATAAATCCAAAGAATGTGGAGCAAATTCCCAGACGAAACAAAACCTTCCCAAGCTCTACTCCCCTTTTTCCCAGAATAAACCCGGCGACCGCCAAGACCAGACCTTGACCGACATCACCAAACATAAATCCAAAACAAAACATATAAGTTAAACTTAAAAAAGGGGTTGGGTCCAGCTCATTAAATGAGGGTACTCCATACAACTTGACTAAATTTTCGAAGGGCTTAAAGAGCCAGTTGTTTTTCATTTTTGTCGGCGGTTTGCCGCTGCCCTTACTGCTATCTGAAAACATGATGATCATTTCCGGATATTTAGCAGCAATGGCTTCCATCCGCTGTTTATCGCGCTTCGAAATCCATCCCGAAAAATAAAAGTTTTCATCACTAAAAGCCATAAACTTTTTAATAATACTGAGATTCGCATAAAGGCTCAAGGTGTTAAAACTGTCTGTGGCATCAGCCCGGTTTTCTTCCAGATGCAGGTTCAATCTACGAAACAGATCGGCTTTCCTGGTATGCAGTTCTTTGATTTCAGCATCAATTGCTTCCAAAATCTGCTTTGGCGACTCTGTATACTTGTCATTAAACCCTTCAATCGGTTTAAAATTAAGGGCCTTCAAAATCCGCTGTGATTCAATCTCCAGATCTTTGGGAGATACAATCATAAATACTTCTTCATTATCTTCTTGATTACCGACATGAAAGACAATCGACGTCACACTGTTGTAAATGCTCTTTAACCGCATGGCATTATCTTTGGTCACCGAACCAAGACTATAGGAAAAGTTCTCCAGACTATCCAACTCACTCATCTTTGCATCCAACTCATCCAGATAGGAATACGCAATCTTGCTTTTTCCCAACGCTTCAATCTGATCATTGATCTGCTTTAATTCACTGTATTCCACCACCAGATTGCCATCAAATTCGCGGGCTTTGCCTAGCGCTTTGCCCAAATCACTCTCGCTTTTTGCCAGCGAAATCATGTCTAAATTAAGGGAACCCTTGTAGAGTTCATTTAACTTATTGACTGTTTTAACAAAATTCTTTTCATCCATCATCGTCTCGCCGGATACAAGCTGTGCAAATCCCAGCAGCTCACCCATGTTCTCCTCACGTATTGGAAGAATGAACCGCCCAGAATCGATTTCTTGCATGGCATCGACGATTTGAATATCATTGAAAAGAAAAATGTCTTTGGCGAATTTATCAACATATTTGATTTTTCCGACCACATCCATCATAATCACATTTTCAATTGCCATAGAATACTTCCTTTCACACCCTAATCAATGGGTCTGATTAAATATTTTTTTGTTTCATCTGCTCCCATTTGATAGCGCTTACTTTCAATGATCGAAGTAATATCTTCAATCTCAAAATCCAGCAGCCGAATATAGGCGACAACTCGCCCCAGGCTACCATTTCCTTCACTAAAAAGCTTGAGATACATAAAATAAAGATACCGCTCCTGCCGCCTTTCCATATATAGATCGATGGTCTTGGTATGATTAAATAAAAAGGCATAATCGGTATCTGCAATTTGTTCTTTCATCTCGATAAAATTCTTTGCTTCAACCAAAGCCACCAATCGTTTCTCATTTAAAACCAGTCCACCTCTCAAGGAATAAGCAATCAACTCTTCCCGGGATAACTTATAGAACTTTTTACCCCGATAAATCCAAATTAAATTTAGTAGATCAAAGTTGCGACGCTGAGCATTAATCAGATCCCGGTTGGCTTTCTTATCTAGTTTGAGCAACCGATTCTTAATCAGATCGTAATAATACCGATCCAGATTCTTTTCAACCATCACCAAATCCTGATCGATTCTGATATCTTTATAGATTTCCAGAATTCGATAGTAGTCGGTATTGATCAGCAGTTTTTTAAACTCGTCCCAATCCCGGGCCCGAAATAACTTTTCGAAGGGGACGGTTGAATACTGATGCGAATAGATGATCAATTCCCGAAGAGATTCCAAGTCATCATTTCGGGCAATCCCCCGGATTAAAATCCGCAGCGCTTCCACTTCCAGTCGTACCAGAAACACCTTAAAATAAGTCTTATCATCGCCTGATAAATAATGCATCAGCTTTTCTGTTTCCAAAACCTTAAGATCATTTAAATGCGCTTCAAACTCAGTTCGGTGCAGATCGTCAATATTCATATTTTTTAGAAACTCCCCATAATGGGTGTTGTCCCGTAAATACTGAAATACTTCTTTTAAATCCTTTGCTTTTATAAGCTCACGAAAATCATCATCATCAATTTTCCGAGCTCTCATTGCCAGTGCTTTTGCACTTATACAAGCATATTTACTCTTTGACATACGATTCTCACACTTTTCTTTAAATCAAGAAAGAAAATCAGAAAAAAATAGCCTGACGCTGATCTTTTTTCTTTTAAACATCACTAACTTTTTTCTTGAAGAGTATTTCCAGAACTTCCCTGGCCTTATCTTCCTTTTTTTCATCATACCGACAGCGGATTTTTGCCAGTTCCTGTTCCATCCCATCGATAATTTTCTGGCGTTCTTCCCTGGCTTTGTTAATCTCCTGCTGGTAGTTTTGTTTTGCCAATTCCTGGGCTCCCTCCAGCTCCGCTTTTTCCTTTTCTTTTATATCATTTTTGGTACGATCCAGAATTCGTTCAGCACGTTGAACAACATTTTTTTTTATCCGCACTGCCTTCGTATCAAGATTGATGACTTGTCGGATGACCACATTAATATCAGCATCTTCACTATGTAGCATGTTCAGTCTCCTTTCAGTAATATTTTGTTCAAATTACTTCTTATTTAATATACCCATTAATTATGATTTTCATTATAGCACTTTAAAAAATACTATCAACCTCTATTTTTTTCTGGCAACCGATTACAAATTCCATTAAATTACTTATTTTGTTGACATTGCTCTGTTTCAGGTGTATGATAATATTAAATACCCCCTCCCCTTGAGGGGTGCACTTTTAAGGAGGTCGCCATGGAAATATTACAATTCAATATCAGCGGTATGACCTGTACAGCTTGCGCCAGTGCCATCGAACGAAAGGTCGGTCAAATAAACGGTGTCGCATCGGCAGTCATTAACTTCTCAAATGAAAAACTGGTTATCCAGCACGACCCGGATCTGGCCCCGGCATCACTGATTATCAGTACCATCGAAGCCCTGGGTTACGGCGCCGAATTGGCTAATCATGACAAATCTGCGCCAATCAATAAAAAAGAACCTGGCCAACCTGCTTATCAAAGTCAGATCGATGTGGTCAAATTTCGCTTAATCGCCTCGCTGGTTTTCACGCTGCCCCTTGTTTATCTGGCGATGGGTCCGATGCTCGGCTTGCCGATCCCCATTTTTCTGGCCGGTGAACAGAATTTGTTGCTTAACGCCTTAACCCAAATGTTTTTGACACTGCCAGTCATTTTTCTGTGTCGCCATTTTTACGTCAATGGCTTTAAAGCCCTGGCTAAGCGAATTCCCAATATGGATTCACTGGTGGCAGTTGGTACCAGCGCCTCCTTTATTTATGGGGTAGTCGTTCTTTTCATCCTAGCCTATGGATTTTCCTACGACAATATGGCGCTGATCCACCATTATTCACATGAGCTCTATTTTGAATCAACCACAGTTATCTTAGTATTAATTACCCTGGGAAAATTTCTTGAAACAAAAGCCAAAGGAAAAACATCCCAGGCCATCGAAAAACTCATTGCCCTGGTTCCTGATAAAGCCCGAGTTTTACGGAACAATATTGAAGTCGAAATTGCCATCGATGCCGTTCAAGTGAATGATATTGTGATTATCCGTCCCGGCGAGCGAATTCCCGTTGATGGCGAAATACTGACCGGACATTCCAGCGTCGACGAATCACTGCTTACTGGTGAAAGCTTACCAGTGGAAAAAACGGTTGGCGACTTCGTGATTTCCGGTAGCATCAATAAAACCGGTTCCTTCGAATTCAAAGCGACCAAAATCGGACAGGACACGACCCTCAGCAAAATTATTCAGCTGGTTGAAGAAGCCCAATCATCTAAGGCCCCGATTGCCAGGATTGCAGATGAAATCAGTCGTTTCTTTGTACCGGCAGTGATGAGCATTTCGCTACTCACCTTTGTGATCTGGATGATTCTCGGCTATGGGTTGTCCTTTGCTTTATCAGCAGCAATATCGGTTTTAGTTATTTCCTGCCCCTGTGCGTTGGGACTTGCTACCCCTACTGCAATTATGGTTGGAACCGGAAAAGGTGCCGAAAAAGGCATCTTATTCAAGAATGGACCAGCACTGGAAATTCTTGGAAAATCCAACACCATCGTTTTTGATAAAACCGGTACCCTGACCATCGGTTCGCCATCCGTCACTGATATCATTCTTTATGATCCAAAAATTGATTCGAATCAATTAGTACAACTTACTGCTTCACTGGAAAATAAATCTGAGCACCCCCTCAGTGAAGCGATTATCAAAGAAGCCACTGCACGGCAGTTGTCCTTAGACTATCCTGACACATTTGAATCACTCTCTGGTTTCGGCATACAGGGACAGATTGGCGACAAGAAAATCCTGGTTGGCAATATCAAGCTGATGGAGCGTAATGGGCTCACAGTCGAATCAATCATGGCAGATTATTTACGCCTTTCTGATTTGGGAAAAACGCCCCTGCTGGTCGGCTGGAATCAGTCTATCAAAGGGATTATCGGCGTTGCTGATGTTATTAAAGAAAACAGCTACCAGGCTGTTTCTCAACTCAAAGCCATGGGTATTAATGTTTACATGCTTACCGGCGACAACGAACGTACTGCTCAGGCGATTGGTAGCATGGTAAACATTGACAATGTGGTGGCAAATGTTCTCCCCCATGAAAAAGCCTCGATGATCAAACGGCTTCAGTCCCAGGGACATCAGGTAATCATGGTCGGTGATGGCATCAATGATGCACCGGCACTGGCCCAAAGTGACGTTGGCATTGCCATCGGCAATGGCACCGATGTTGCCATCGAATCGGCCGATGTTATTCTGATGCAAAACGATTTAATGAATATTGTCGCCGCTATCCAGTTAAGTAAGGCAACATTACGAAATATCAAACAGAATTTATTTTGGGCGTTTATCTATAACGTAATCGGTATTCCCTTCGCTGCTGGTGCTTTGTATATCCCATTTGGACTCAAACTAAACCCAATGTTTGCGGCAGGAGCCATGAGCTTAAGCTCCGTATCGGTGGTTCTCAATGCTTTATCACTTAAGACGTTTAAAGTAAAACTCTTACCGATTAGAAAGAATGAATTGAATCTAACTGTTATCAAGGCAGAACTGCCTCTTAATAAAATGATAGAAACGAAAGAAGGAAAAAACATGAAAAAATTATTAAAAGTAGCTGACATGAGTTGTCAGCATTGTGTAAAGCGGGTCGACGGCATTTTAAATGGGTTTGAAGGAATCACAGATGTATCGATTTCTCTGGAAGAAGGCCAGGCCAGTTTTACCGCTTCCGAAAATGTCGATATGAACGCAGTGACTTCAGCACTCACTGAAGCTGGTTATCCAACCTCTGATATCACCGCATAAAACTATGGAAACTAAGGATCGTTCAGCCGAGCTTAACTTACTAAAAACTGCCCGGGGTCAAATCGATGGCATTATTAAAATGCTGGAAAATGATCGTTATTGTATTGATGTATCAAAACAAATACTGGCTGTTCAGGCGCTACTAAAAAAAACTAATTTGGAGATTTTAAAAAAGCACATGAATTCCTGTGTCAAAGATGCCTTTGAAAAAGGTGATGGTGAAGCTAAAATTGATGAAATCATGCTTGTTCTGGATAAATATTATCGCTAATTAGAAATCTGAAGCACATCTCTAATCAAATATCAATTATTCCCATAAAACAAGGTTTGCCCACACCCAGGCTAACCTTGTTTTTATTTATTGATCAATTAGATGTTCTTTTGCATAATTTTCTTTTGACTATCATTCTAATTTTGATTCTCATTTACTAATGTAACAATCAAGTTAGTCCCGTCCATTTTATTAACAAAAAAATAAAAAACCGCATAAATGCGGTTAGCTTTTTTAATGGTGACCCATGGGCGACTTGAACGCCCGACACCCTGATTAAAAGTCAGATGCTCTACCAACTGAGCTAATGGGTCATAAAATTATTTAGTTATTGTTTGTCTTCAAACGACTGTGTAATACTCAAGTTTGCCTGACTAAGCGATTCACACAAAAATGTTCACTCCCTACGGTCGTGCATTTTTGGTTCTCTGCTTATACCAACTGAGCTAATGGGTTGCAAGGATCGTATTTTAACTAAAAACTCTTCTCATCCTGATTGGATGAGTTTTTCGTTAAAATGCATTAGCTTTATCACTGTCGTTTCGCTCACGCTCAACTTCCGACCAATTTCTATCGAAATTGGGATAAAGCTTATGGTGGGAGAAGATGGATT
>NZ_DJGY01000050.1:28733-29068 GCF_002435675.1 Acetobacterium sp. UBA5834
GAGCCACATCAGCTTAATAAAAAAGTATTGATACATTGAATTACTTACTGCTAATACACTACAGATAACTAAGTGATTCGCACCAAAATTTTGACTCGCTACTCTCGTCAATTTTGGGCTCTCTACTTATGCCAATTGAGCCACATCAGCCTAATGAAAATGTATTGACATATTAATTGGATCGTATTTTAATCGAAAACTCTTCTCATCCAGATTGGATGAGTTTTCAATTAAAATGCGTTTGTTTTATCACTGTCGTCTCGCTCACGCTCCACTTCCGACCAATTTCTAAAAGAAATTGGGATAAAACTTATGGCGACCTGGAAGAGACTCGA
>NZ_DJGY01000065.1:0-33421 GCF_002435675.1 Acetobacterium sp. UBA5834
CTGTGGCGTTTTGCAAACGCCTAGATATATATAAATAATGGAGGGTGTTATGACGAAAGAGCATAATGAGTATATTGTGCCAGAAGAAACCGATCAACGACTGGATCATTTTTGCAGCACGTTGTCCGGTGATTATTCAAGAGAGTATATTAAACGACTGATTGCGGCAGGGGATGTTTTGGTGAATGGGCAAAAAAGGAAAGCCAGCTATCACGTTAAAACTGGTGAGATCATCACCTTAACGATTCCTGAGCCGGTTGCCTGTCATATGCAAGCAGAAGATATTGCGCTTGACATAATCTATGAAGATGATGACGTGCTGATAGTAAATAAGCCCCAGGGGATGGTTGTCCACCCAGCCCCGGGCAATAGCAGCGGTACGCTTGTAAATGGATTGCTATTTCATACTAACAATTTATCAAAGATTAATGGGGTGATGCGTCCGGGAATCGTTCACCGGATTGACAAGGATACGTCTGGGCTACTGATGATTGCGAAAAATAACGCTGCACATCGAAGTTTATCTGAACAACTCAAGGAGCATACTATTCTCAGGCGATATTATGGTCTGGTTAAAGGAAATGTCAAACCCAATCGGGGAACGGTGGATATGCCTATTGGCAGACATGAGCAACTTCGTATAAAAATGGCGGTAGTAGAAAGGAATTCAAAGAACGCAATTACTCATTTTGAAGTGATAAAACGCTTTAACCAGTACACCCTTCTCCGTTTTGAACTGGAAACCGGGCGAACCCACCAAATTCGGGTGCATATGGAAAAGATTGGTCATCCATTGGCAGGAGATCCATTGTATGGGAAAGGAGACAAGAATAATCCGTTTAAAACAGAGGGGCAATGTCTCCACGCTCATACATTAGGTTTTATCCACCCGAGAACGAATGAACACCTGGTTTTCAGAGCATCAGTTCCGCCAGCATTCAAAGAAATTCTAAAAAAACTAAAATAGGTTCAATTGGTATCAGTGATGACTTCGATTGATTCAACGCCATCCTGAGTGGGGGTTACATACATGGTGTTTTGATTGGTAAAGACAACCATACCCGGTTTTGCTTTACTGGGCTTTTTTAGGTATTTAAACTCAAGATAATCGACAGGAACATTGCTTGAACCTCTTGATTTACTAAACCAGGCAGCCAAATTGCCAGCTTCAAGTAAAGTTTTCTCGGTGATAAAGCGGCCACCAGCAACAATCAATACATGAGAACCAGGGGCATCTTTGACATGAAGCCAGCAATCTTCATTTTTCCCCATTTTAGTGGATATAAAGTCATTCTGATAATTATTCTTACCAACAAAAATATGGAAACCTTCAGATGAAATATAATGCAAGGGTTTGGAAGGTAGCTGTTTCTTCTTATCTTCTTTGGAGATAGCTTTTTTATTGAATTCGGAATGGAGAAATTCATGACGGATTTCATCCAATTCAGCCAATTCAGTAGACTGTTCCAAACTATTGACGAGGCTTTCCAAATAATAGATTTTTTCTTCCGTTTCCAATATATAGCTGGCCAAATGTTTAAGTGCCGTTTTGCTTTTGTTGTATTTTTTATAGTAGTGCTGGGCATTTTGAGCGGGGGTTCGATTGACTTTCAAAGGAATATCGATGGTTTGGCAGTCAGGATCGTAGTAGTTGACGAGTGTGGCAATTTCCTGGCCTTTTTCAATGGCATAAATATTGGCGGTGATCAAATCGCCATACAGTTTAAATTTTTCGTTTTTATGAGATGCATCGACATCCTGTTGAAGGTTGTCAAGCTTTTTAATGTTTTTTCTAACCAGAATATCCAGTTGCTGGCGTAGATTGGCCGCCCGGGTTTTAAAGCGGAGGGCTTTGTCTCTCATAAAATAATACGCTTCAAGCATCTCTGAAATGGACGGATATGCTTCGAAACGGTGATCAGATCGTAGATAGTGAAGGTCAATGGTTGAAAAATCCACCATTTTACGTCCGAGATAAATAATGACTGGTTCAGATTTTTGCCTGATTTCGTTGATGACTTGAGTGAACGCTTCGCACAGAAATTGTTTTTGTTTTTTTGAAAGACCAGACACACTAGTTTGAGGATCAATACCGCTCCTGAAGGCAATTTCCCGACTGATGTTGGGGCTGATGCCAAGTAAAGCCTGAACAAAGACTTTTTCCACTGAAGAATCCTTATAATCGCTCAGCAATTCATTCAAATGATTTGCGTCAAGATTGAGAAAGCTGAGACGGCTATTTTCTGGAGGGTAAACATAATCACGACCAGGAAGAATTTGGCGGTAGCGACTGGAAGTTGACCCGACTTTTTTTAGCGAATCCAGAATTTTCATCGATTCATCAACCAGAATAATATTACTGTTTCGTCCCATTATTTCAACGAGTAGTTTACGAACAACTATTTCATTAAAATCGTTTTTTGCTGTGACGGAAAGTTCCATGATCCGGTCAGTTTCATGTTGGGCAATATCAATAATGGTTCCATTTAGAAGGTATTTTCTCAATACCATGCAAAAACTAGGAGCCGCACTCGGATTTTCTTTGATCTTTTCAGTCATGTATACACGTGGATTGCTTGCATTTGCAGAGAGTAAGAGATGTTTTTTTTGATTTCCCAGGTTGACTAAAAGACGAATTTCATCAATTTCTGGTTGGTAGATTTTTCGTATGCGACCTCCAATTAAGAGGGGTTTAAATTCATTGATTAAATGATACAGGGTAACACCATCATAAGCCATAAAATGCTCCTTTCAAATCGTCGGTTCAATATAGAATGATTTTATCATGTTCTTCAAGGATGATAAAGGGTTAAAAAAAACAATGAATAAGGAATGATTAAGATAAGTAACGCCAATTTCAATAAAGTGTTCAATAAGTAGGGAATCGTTGACTTTTTCATTGAAATTCGATATAGTGTATAAATTAGGTAAGGATGAGCTGAGTTTCAGAATGCGTTAGTATCTAATAATCTTGCAGGTTCAAATGAAAACCAAATTACAAAAGCTGTTGCCTGGTATTTCGCTTAACTGGTCATGTGGAATTTGCCGGGTGGATTTAATGGAAATGGAGAAACATCATGAAAAGTATGACGGGCTTTGGGCGGAAAGATTATCGCGATGAGGAAGTCGATTGTTCAATTGAGATTAAGACAATTAACCATCGATTCAGAGATTTTTTTATAAAAATTCCAAAAACCCTCAATCCAATCGAAGAAAAAATCAGAAATACTGTTTCACAAAGCATTGCAAGAGGACGAGTTGAAATATTTATAAAATATTCGGAATTGGGCACAAAAAATCGTCGGATCGTTTTCAATCGAGATTTAGCCCAAAACTATATTTCGGTACTTAACGAAATTCGCCGACTTGATTCAATGATTGGGGATGATCTGAGCTTATCTTTGATTTCAAAGTTTCCGGATGTCATTATGGTTGAAGAAGACATTGATGATTATGAAAGCATCTGGTCAAAAATAAAACCGGTTTTAGAAAAAACATTGGAAGAAGTTGAAGATAGCCGAAAACGTGAAGGAAATGCATTGAAACTCGATGTAGTAAATCGTTGCTGTATTGTTCGAAATTATGTCGAAAATATTCGAGAAAAAAGTCCGGATATGCTGGAACGATATAAAAATGAACTTCGAGAAAAGATTTCCTCCTATGTTGAATCGGTGGAAATAGATGAAAAACGTTTATTGACTGAGGTCGCTCTGATGACGGATAAATTGAATATTGATGAGGAGTTAACCCGACTGCAAAGCCATTTAGACCGATTAGAAGGGATGGTTGAAGAAACCGAACCAGTAGGAAGAAAACTGGATTTTCTGATACAGGAAGTAAATCGGGAAATCAATACCATTGGTTCAAAAGCCAGCGACTTAGCTATTGCTAATATTGTGGTTGATGTTAAAAGTGAGATTGAAAAAATAAGAGAACAAATACAAAATATTGAGTAGGGGTGTTAAATAAATCTATGAGTGATTGTCCAGTAATAAACACAGAATTAAAAGAAGAACAATTAACCGAGCCGTTTTTCGAGCGAGAAAAAGGGATTCTCATTGTAATATCAGGACCATCCTGTGCTGGCAAGGGAAGTGTTTGTAAGATTATTTGTCGAAAAAACCCGGATCTTCGGCTGTCAATTTCTGAAACAACGCGTCAGCCCAGAAATAGTGAGAAGCATGGACGGGAATATTTTTATATCTCCAAAGAAAGCTTTGAAGAAAGAATAAAAAAGGGACAATACCTGGAATATGCAACAGTTTATGAGAACTACTATGGAACACCAAAAGATTACGTAGAAAACTTATTGGAATCCGGCTTTGATGTGATTCTGGAAATTGATATTCAGGGTGCTGCAAAGGTGCGAACCAACTATAAAGAAGGGATTTATATTTTTATTGTACCGCCATCCATGCAGGAACTTAGACGTCGCATCGAAGAGCGGGGAACTGAAAGCAAAGAACAAATGGAAATGCGTTTAAATTGTGCATACGAAGAAATGAAAAATGCGGATGACTATAGTTATATTGTCATAAATGATGACTTAAACGACGCCGCTCAGCGGGTACAAAGTATTATTACGGCTGAAAAATGCCGAACGGAACGATTGAAAAATAAAATTGAAGATATACTTGGGAGGTAACAATGCGATATCCAGCATTAAATGATTTGATTAGCAAGGCAGAAAATAAATATTCTTTGGTTTTGGCAACAGCAAAACGAGCAAGGGAAATAGTGGATGGAGATGAACCACTGGTAAAAATTAAAATCGATAATCCGGTCACCATTGCAACAAACGAGATTGCCGAAGAAATGATCCACTGCGTCCATAAGACAGCTGAACCAGAGTCGTTACAACATTTTGAGATGGTTAACGAATCACATTCAACCTTATTAAAAAGTGGCGAAACAGAAGAGCTGCCAACAATAATCGAATAGGATTCAAACTGTGAAAATAGCCGAAGTTTTTTTAAACCAGACAAACAAACGAATCGATCATGCTTATGATTATCGTGTTCCAGTGCATCTGGAATCGGTAACTCAGGAGGGGATTCGGGTTGTTGTGCAGTTTGGTATCGGAAATCGGCGGGTTGAAGCTTTTATCACAAAAATCAAAGAAACGACAGATTACTCAGGAAAAATCAAAGAGATTATAGAAAATATCGATATGGAACCAGTATTGAATAGAGAACAAATAGAATTGTGTCTTTGGATGAAGACCGTCTATTGTTCTTTATTTTATGAGGCCCTCTCGTATTTTACGATGGCAGTACAAATCAAGCAAGAAATTGATTATTACCGGAATTATGAAAAACTTGACTTGGATTTAAAGCAAAACTGGTTTATTGAGCATTATTTTGACAATCCGAATGAAGTCCTCCCATTAAAGAAAGTTAAGCCTGAAGATCGCATTATTTTAGCAGAACTGATTAAAAAGAAGGCTGTGTACTCTAAAAAAAGCTGGAAAAAAATAAGCGACCCAGAGAGCAGAAAAAAGTCGATCCAATCGAGCTATCATCTTACTGCTATGGGGCGGGAGGCTTTAAAGCAGGATAAAAAATTTGGAAAAAAGCAGTGCGAGTTAATGGAGTATCTACTCCGTAGCGATATGAAGGGTGAAGATTTAAAAATAATTACAGCCCAGTATAAAAAAAGTCTCGAGCCTTTAATAAAAAAAGGATATGTTTGTGTTAATAAGACAGCATCACAAGAGCAGCCTCTCAATCTGAGTGCTGCAGGCTATGAACATCAATCAGTTATCTTAACACACAACGAACAGCGCAGTTACAACCAATACCAGGCATTAACGAAACAAACTTCCGGGGTTTTTTTTCACGTTTTTGACGCAGTGAGTAAATATCGCTTGTTTTTCAAGGCAATCGAAGATCAATTAAAAGCGAATCGCTCATCGGTTGTCATCTTTCCGGAAATCAATATGACATTTCAGAGAATGGAAATGTTCTACAAATACTTTGGAAACAAGGTTGGCGTTTTTCACGGACAGCTCAGCCCGAAGCAACGAACTGAATTATATTTGCGGATTCGATCCGGGGAAATAAAGGTGATAATTGGGGTTCGTTCAGCGGTGTTTCTACCGTATGTTAATCTCGGCTTGATCATTATTGACGATGAGCATGATTCGTCTCATAACAGCATTTCGATGCCTCAATTTCATATCACTGATATCGCTAAAAAAGCGAGTGAAATAATGGGGGCTTTTTATATTATTGCAGACAATATCCCGAGGGTCGCCACGTGGTATCGAATTGAAAAAAAAGAGCTGGCAGTCATTCAAATTGGTGAAGAGCCACGATTCCGCCATGCCATTGAAATCATCGATATGCAAAAAGAAATGCACCAGGGCAATATGGGAATATTGAGCAGAACGCTGCTTCGATATCTCCAATCGGGCATTGAACAAAAGAGAATGAGTGTACTGTTTATCAATAACTTAGGCTATGCAAACAGCATTCTATGCAGAAAATGTGGTCATGTTGAAAAATGCCCTCATTGCGGTGTTTCGTTAAAATATTTAAATCACGATCATTCACTTCTATGTCATTACTGTGGATATAAGAAGGCTGTTCCAGTGCTATGTTCGGAATGTGGTAGCGACAAAGTCAGACACATGGGCTACGGTATTGATCAATTGGAAGAGTATCTTAAAAAGGTTTTTTCAGGTGTCCGGATCGCTACCGTACAAGGAAATATGAAACGATCTGACATTAAAAAAATTAATAAGAGCATTGCCAGTGGTGAATTTGATATTTTAATCGGAACCCAGGTTATTAATAAACATTTTAATTTATCCAATATAAGCGTTGCGGCAGCCGTTCTTATTGATCGAGATCTTAATCAGGGGAACTATCAGGCTTCGGAAAATGTCTATCAGATGTATAGCCGATTTTTTGCTAAAGCCATGGATAACAAAACAAAAGGAGTGATTCAAACCAACGAACCAGAAAATGATACAATCTACTCGATCAAGAATGAGAGTTTTCTGGAGTTTTATCGCAGCGAAATTCACTACCGTCAATTAATGCATTACCCGCCGACTGTTAAGATGATCAGTTTGAGTGTGTTTCATAAGAAAGAAAGTGAAGCCGAAAACGACTCAGTTCGGCTCTATGTTTCTATTAAGGAAGAACTAAAAGCATTTGGAATGGGACAGGCTGTTTATAAACCGGTGCGAATTGGTGTAACTAGAGGTGGCAATATCACCTACCAAATTGTCATAAAAACGGCTAAACAAAGTGTTTTTCAGAATTTAATGTCAAAAATTATCAGACTTGGTATAATAGAAGCACTTAAATCAAAAGTATCTATTCAGATTAACTAACAATTATTGTATTAAACATGAATCAGGAGGAAGAAATGGCAATTCGACAAATCAGGATCGATGATGATCCAATTCTCAGAAAAAAATCTCGAGTGATCGAGGAGATTGACGAAAAAATAAAAGTATTAAATGCTGACATGGTGGAAACCATGAATAAAGCTGAGGGGGTTGGTTTGGCAGCACCTCAGGTCGGGATCTTAAAACGTTTGTTTATTGTCGACGTTGGAGATGGACCAATGACCTTTATTAATCCTACCATCATCTCTACAGATGGAGAAGCAGAGGATGAAGAGGCCTGCCTCAGCCTTCCTGAACAATCGGGTTTGGTAAAACGGCCAGAATCACTCGTCGTTGAAGCAACCGATTTGGACGGCAAAGTTTTTCAGCTGTTTTGTTCGGATTTGCTGGCACGGGCTGTTTGCCATGAGCTCGATCACCTTGATGGGATCTTATTTACTGATCGTGTCGAAAAATGAAAAATATCAAAGTGATATTCATGGGTACCACAGATTTTGGTGTCCCAGCCCTGGAAAGCCTTGTTGCTGCGGGGTATGAGGTTCAAGCTGCTGTCTGCCAACCGGATCGACCAAATAAAAGGGGAAAGAAGGTTGAGATATTACCATTGAAAGCCAAGGCATTAGAGCTTGGTATTACAGTTCTACAGCCTGAAAAAATCAGGGATACCCAATTTGTAGAAGTATTGAAAAACTTTCAGTCGGACATCTTCGTTGTTGCTGCGTATGGACAGATTCTGTCCAGAGAAATTTTAGAAATACCGAACTATGGGGCATTAAATATTCATGGCTCGCTTTTACCGGATTATCGGGGTGCGGCACCAATTCAACGAGCGATCATTGATGGAAAGAAAAAAACTGGCGTCACCATTATGTTGATGAGTGAAGGGATGGACACCGGCGATATGTTGTCAAAAGCAGAATATCCGATTACGGAATCCACCACCTTTTTGGATCTTTATCGGAGTTTATCACTTTTGGGAGGGCACTTGCTAATTGAAACCATGGAAAAGTTTCTGGCGGGGGCATTAAAACCAGTTCCTCAAGATAATTCAGTGGCCACCTATGCCGAGAAGATACTTAAAGATACCGGGTACATCAATTGGCACAAAAGCAGCCGAGAAATACTGTATTTAATAAATGGTACTGATCCTGTGCCTGGAGCGTATATCGTATATAATGATGAAAAAATCAAATGTTTTTCTCCGGAGATCGTAATCTGGGAAGGTCATGAAAAGCCTGGAACGATTGTTATCGCCGATGATCGGGAGGGTCTTGTCATTAAAACCCAGGACGGTGCCTTAAGAATTGGATCAATTCAGGCGCCAGGAAAAAAGCGGTTGGAAGCCACTGTTTTTTTACGTGGGAGAAAGATGGCAATTGGAACTATTTTAAACTAGCCTAAGCAGATCTTTAGAAAATTGTGCTAGCATTACAAAAAGATCAGGAGGAATACAATGTTTATTTTAGACTATTATTGGACGATGCTGATACTTGTGCCGGGTATTATTTTTGCAGCTTATGCTCAGTATCAGGTAAGTAGCGCTTACAAGGCTTATAGCAAGGTGCCGACAAAAAATGGGATGACAGGGGCGGATGCTGCTCGACGTTTATTAAATGCTAATGGCTTAAATAGCGTTTCAATTGAAAATATAGCCGGGAATTTAACTGATCACTACGATCCGCGGAATAAAACTATGCGTTTATCATCTGGCGTTGGGCAACAGGCTAGCGTGGCCGCAGTTGGCATTGCCGCTCATGAAACTGGTCATGCCATTCAGGATAAAGAAGGGTACTGGCCGCTTAAGTTTCGAGGTTTCATTGTGCCAGTTACCGGTTTTGCAACGAATATTGCCTGGCCTATTTTTTTTATTGGCCTATTCTTTGGGCAAACTTCTGGTTGGGGGACGATGTTTATGAATCTGGGTATTCTACTCTTTTCATTTAGCCTCTTGTTTACCGTGATCACCCTACCAGTAGAATTTAATGCCAGCAAACGTGCGATTGCTGCACTGGCTGAAAACAATCTGCTACAACCAGGCGAAGAGGTTGGTGTAAAAAAGGTTCTAAGAGCAGCGGCCCTCACCTATGTTGCGGCTGCGCTGATGTCTTTACTAACGTTAATTAGACTAATTATATTAAGAGGTTCAAGAGATTGAAAAACATTCGAAAATTGGCACTGGAAACCCTACTAAAAATTGACTACGATGGGGCTTATTCTAACTTGGAAATTAAGAGAACCCTGCAACGCTTCCCGATAAAAGATGATGATCGTCGACTATATCTTACTATTGTGTATGGCTGTCTTCAAAATCAGATCTACCTGGATTACTTGATTACGCAGCAAAGCAGTCGACCAGTAAAAAAGTTACACAAAGAGGTCAGTGAGATACTAAGAATCGCCATCTATCAACTTTATTTTTTGGATAAAATTCCCAATTATGCAATTGTCAATGAAGCGGTCAATTTAGCTGCTGAAATCCAACCTCAGGCCAAGGGTTTTATTAATGGTGTGTTGCGAAACATCATGCGAAAAATCGATGAAAACGGAAGAGAATTCAAGTTTGAAAATTGGGACAATGAAAAAGAAGCGTTATCGATTCGCTATTCCGTACCGCTGTGGATTGTACATAAGTATTATGAAGCATATGGAGCGGAAAAGGCCGAAGCAATTATGCCGATGCTGAATGAAAAACCTCCCTTTACCGTACGTTGTAATACACTGAAAACATCAAAAGAACAACTGATTCAAGATTTGCAACAGGCTGGCGTTGAGGCATTATCTGCAAGTTTTTCAACAAATGCCATTAATGTGACAAACTTGGGAATTTTTGAGAGTAATATCGAAAATTCCCGCTTATACAGAGATGGTCATTTTTCGATTCAGGATCAGGCGGCGATGCTGACAGTGGAGCGATTGAATCCACAGCCAGGTGATCGGGTTTTGGATATGTGTGCAGCGCCCGGCGGTAAAACTATGTATTTAAGCGAGATGATGAATAATTCTGGGGAAATCGTTGGTCGCGATGTTTATGGCAGTCGGTTGAAACTGGTTGAACAAAGTGCAAGTCGGTTAGGTTGTACCAATATCAGACTAGAAGAACAGGACGGTTGTGAGTATTCGCCAATCGATGAAGCTTCATTTGATAAAATCTTATTGGATGCTCCCTGCACCGGACTTGGAGTCATCAGACGTAAACCAGAGATAAAATATCGTAGTACCAAGGAAGGACGTAAAGCACTTGTTAAAATTCAGAGTACCTTACTGGAAAATGCTGTTCGATATTTAAAACCCGGTGGGGAGCTACTCTATTCAACCTGTACCATTAATAAAGATGAAAATGAAAACCAAATCGGAAAGTTATTAATTAAATTTCCTCAGTTACAGATCATTCCCGATGAACATGGAAGTAACTATACTTATACAAGTCCGTTAATGGAAGGTAGTGACTGTTTTTTTATGTGTCGATTAAAAAAAATGGATGTTTACGAATAGATGGGGTCAAATGAGTGATATTTTGAAATAATGTCAAATTTGAACAAAAAAGAGCTAAAAAAGGAGAATTGAAAAAATTTGAATTTGATCGGTTCTTTTGATATAATAGATCAATCTATGTTAAACATCTCATTGAGTGTAAGGTCTCTCTAATTGTATAGGAGTAAAACATGAAGGAAAATATTTTTGGCAGAGACATCCATGAGTGTGAAGCGCTCATGGTAAGTTTAGGTGAGGCCAAATATCGTGGGAAACAGTTATATCAATGGTTATATGAAAAAAAATGCGAAAAATTCAGTGAGATGACTAACTTTTCCAGTAGTTTGAGAAAAAAAATATCGGATCAGTATGATTTGTTACATAGTAAAATCGAAACCACGCAAGCTGATCCGCATGATGGTACAAAGAAATATTTGATTGAGTTGGAAGACCATCAATACATTGAAGCTGTGTTAATGCACTATGGACATGGTGCTTCGTTATGTGTGTCAACACAAGTTGGATGTAATATGGGTTGCAAATTCTGTGCTTCCACAAAGGGTGGAAAAATCAGAGATTTATGCGCTGGTGAAATACTGGATCAGATCTATTTAGTGGAAAAAAAAGAAAAACTGCGAATTTCAAATGTCGTAATTATGGGAATTGGCGAGCCACTTGAAAATTATCATGAAGTAATCAAATTTATTCGAATTGCAAATTCGGGGTTTGGAATCGGGCAACGAAAAATCAGTCTTTCTACCTGTGGGATTATTCCGGGAATTGAAGCTTTAGCAGAAGAAGATCTTCAGATAAATCTGGCTATTTCACTTCATTCAGTTTTTCCAGACCGTCGAAAGATGTTAATGCCCATTGCCAAACGCTATGATTTTGAACCTCTGATGGATGCCTGCAAAGCTTATTTTACTAAGACGGGAAGACGTATCACCTATGAATATGCTCTAATTGATGGTTATAATGACCGGGATGAAGATATTGGAGAACTCATTAAACTACTCAAAGGAAGTCAAAACCACCTGAATTTAATTGGTTTGAATGAGATTCAAGAAACGTCTTTAAAAGAGAGTCCCCGAATGAATTATTTTCTTGGGGAGCTGACACGACATGGGATTAATGTTACGATGCGACGAAAAATGGGAAGAGAAATTGATGCTGCATGTGGTCAACTTCGAAAAAAAAGATATGAGGATAAGGTGAGTGTATGAAATGTGCCTACGGATCCAATGTTGGATCACTAAGAAAGGTAAATCAAGATGCCTACTTGGCAGCAACCATAAAAAACGTTGATCGTATTTCTTATGTTTTTGCAGTTGCGGATGGCTTGGGAGGCCATCGCAGTGGAGAAATAGCCAGCAGAACAGCGGTGGATTTTATTAAAAATAATCTTTCCGGGATTAAAAATTACTTTGACCCGGAAGAAATGATGTCTTTTGTAAAATCCATTAATCTGGAACTAAAAAAAATAGGTGATGATGAACCCGCACGTTTGGGCATGGCAACCACCCTAACCATGTGTATCGTTGACGGGAATTATTTATGTATTTGCCATGTTGGCGACAGTCGAACTTATAGTATCACAGCCGACGAAATAATTCGATTAACAAAAGATCACTCGCTGGTTCAGATTCTGGTGGATGAAGGCAAGATAACTCAGGAAGAAGCCGAAATACATCCTCAAAAAAATGTTATTACCCGAGCACTAGGAACTGATAACTCTGTGAATGTGGATTTTTATCGATATGAAATAAACCCTCAAGCAACATATCTGATTTGTTCGGACGGGCTTTTTAATATGGTCTGTGATCAGGATATTAAGACCGTAGTTATGGAAAATAGTCTGGAAGATGCAGCAAAAAAACTCATCGATCTGGCAAACATAAACGGAGGCAAAGACAATATTACTGTCGTTTTATTCAAGCCTCTGGAAGGAGTGCCTAATGCTCAGTAGAACCTTAGGAAAACGTTATGAAATTGTCGAGCTGATCGGCCGTGGCGGTATGGCCTATGTATACAAAGCTCGGGATCTAAAACTAAATCGTTATGTGGCAGTTAAAGTGCTTCGTGAAGAGTATACTGAAAACGAACAGTTTATAAAAAAATTTGATCGGGAATCTCAGGCGGTAGCCTGTTTATCCCATCCCAATATAGTCGGTGTTTATGATGTTGGCGTCCAGGATAATATTTACTACATTATTATGGAATACGTTGATGGGATTACCCTGAAACAATATTTAATGCGAAAAGGGCGTTTGGACTATACCGAAGCAACCCGGTTTGTAATGGATATTTCCAATGCATTGCGCTGTGCTCACGAGAACAAAATCATTCATCGGGATATTAAACCTCATAATATTCTGTTAACTCGGGATCTGGTTCCCAAAGTTGCCGATTTTGGAATCGCTCGGGCGATTACCAGTTCGACGGTGACGATGACCAATCAAACCATGGGTTCGGTTCATTATATATCTCCGGAACAAGCCAAGGGCGGCTTTGTGGATGAACGCTCAGATCTTTATTCCCTGGGTATTTTATACTATGAATTATTAACGGGTAAGCTGCCCTTTGATGAAGAGAATACGGTGACAATTGCAATTAAGCACATCCAGGAAGAGATTGTCCCACCAAAATTATTGGAACCCAAAATACCAGAACGGGTCAATCAGATTGTCGTGAAACTGACTCAAAAGAAGCCCGACGAACGGTATCAGAATACTGACGAACTGATGGAAGATCTTGAGTCGGTATTGGAAAATATGAGTTTTGGAGCAGGTGACGGCAATCACCTCGGTAATGATACACACATTATCCGGGAGGGGCTTTTTCATGTTGAAAACACCGGTAGCCATGCAACGGTTCAGCCTGAAGAAGAAGATGATGATGACTATTATTATGAAACGCCAAAAGAAACGGCTGCCAGAAAGAAGAAACGTAAGATCATTCTGATTTCGGTTTTTGCAGCCGTAGCGATCATTGCTATGGGCGTTATGGCCTTTGCCTTCTTTTCAGGAAAGACGGTTGAGGTTCCAGACATAAAAGGCAAAACAACAGACGAGGCAAAAACGGCACTGGAAAAATTGGATCTGGTTTTGGAAGTTGAAAAAGAAGTTTATAACGCCGATGTCGAAGCGGGGCTAATCATTACTCAAAACCCGGAAAGCGGCAAGGAATTACAAAGTGGGAAGACCGTTAAGGTTACTGTCAGTAAAGGCGTAAAGACCGGAACGATCCCATCAGTTATTGGACTAAGTGAAACCGAAGCAGTAAAAGCGATCGAAGCGGCTAATTTTGTGGTCGGTGAAATAAAGCGTGAATACAACAGTAACTATAATGCTGAGATTGTCTTCCAAATGAATCCCAATGGCAACACAACGGCCAATGAAGGAACTAAAGTGACAATATATGTAAGCAAGGGTGAGGATCTGGTTACAGTACCCAGCGTTGTCGGTCAGACCGAAGCGGATGCCAAAAGCACCATCACAAATGCGGGGTTGACTGTTGGAACGATTACCCATGAAACCAGTACCGATTATGCTAAAGGCATGGTTATGAAACAGTCTCCTACTGATGGAAATCAAGTTTCGAAAGGCTCAGAAATAGCGATCGTGGTGAGTAGCGGTAAGGTCTCTACTCAGAAATTGACGATTGATTTAAGTGAATATATCCAAACCACACCGGCAAAATCAGTCAAGGTTAAGGTTGTATTAACTGCAGCAGATAAAACTGAGACAGTGATTTACGAGGGAACAAATATGTCAGACGATGTTTTTTCAGTTAATGTTGAGGGCGTTGGTCGAGAAACCTATGAAGTGTTTATCGATGGATCCAGTGTTGGGACAGGCTACATTGACTTTTGATTCGATGTGACTGCTAAAGACGTGTTTTTATAGTATTTACGGGTTTATACAACAATTAAGCATTCAATTCGTACATTTCAATGAAAGGTTCGACAAAAACGATGTTTCAATTGGTTGTAGAAACCCGTATTTAATTTAAAAAAGTGTGATGAGTACACAAAGTAAGTGTGAAAAAGGAGGGGTGATATTGATAGTTAACGAACAGGAAATTGGCAAAATAATCAAGGGAATCGGTGGATTTTATTATGTGAAAGCTGATAAAAGCCATGACATATTGGAGTGCAAGGCGAGAGGTGTATTACGGCATCAGAAAATCATTCCTACCGTTGGCGATGAGGTGATGATTCAATCAGATAATCCCGGGGAATGGATGATTGAGTCGATTAAGCCCCGAAAAAACATTTTTGTAAGACCGCCAGTGGCTAATGTTGATATTGGCCTTATTGTTTTCTCGATGACTAATCCAAAACCGAACCTACTCTTGCTTGACATGCTTTTAATCAGTTCAGAGATACAAAATGTAAAGCCGGTTGTCTGCTTCACAAAACGAGATTTAACAACGACTGAAGAGGAACTGGCGATAAAGGCAATCTACGAGAAAACCCCCTATCAGTTGTTTTTTTTCAGTAAAAACGATACGGATACCTTGGATAGGATTATTGCAGAAATAGGTGGAAAAACAGCATTTATGGCTGGCCCTTCGGGTGTTGGAAAGTCGACGATGGCAAATTATTTATGTGCTGATCAAACGATGGAAACTGGGGCTTTAAGCCAAAAATTAAAACGAGGAAAACATACAACCCGACATGTCGAGCTTCTGGAAACTAAGAATGGGGGTTATTTATTGGATACTCCGGGGTTTTCATCCTATCAAATTTCTGAAATGATTAAACCAGAGGAACTGCGGGAGTATTTTCCAGAGTTTTCTCAAGGGAAGTGTCGCTTTAAAAGCTGTCTCCATAAGGATGAACCAGGCTGCGATATCAAAAATTCTGTTGAATCAGGAATCATCAGCGTAGCTCGATACGAGCACTATTTAAGTTTACTGGAAGAAATTAAGAAGGATCAATATCGATGAAAGTGATCATTTTTACGAACGGAGAATACAAGAGTAAAGATTTTTATGAGACATATATAAATAAAGTAAAGGCAGACTATCTGATTTGTGCAGATGGCGGTGCAAATTTTGCCAGAGAACTAAAACTAAAGCCAAATATTATTATCGGTGATATGGATTCAATTACCGCCGAAACCAGCGAATATTACAAAGCGGTACAACTTGAGATGTACCCACAAAAAAAGGACGAAACAGACACAGAACTGGCAATCATGCATGCGATCAAACGTGGCGCAGATAAAGTGATTGTGCTTGGTGGTTTGGGATCCCGGATGGATCATAGTATTGCAAATATCTATTTACTGAAACGTTTCACGGATGTTAACATCGAAGCTGAGATTGTAAATGAAAATAATCAAATCAGATTACTTGGAAAAACAACAGAATTGAGCTTTCCAATTGGCACGATTGTATCGATTTTGCCGATTGGTGAAAATGTTACGGGATTGACGATTACCGGATTTGAATATCCGATTTCAGCAGGGGAAATGAGTGTAGATAAGCCATATGGGATTAGTAATGTTGTTAATAAAAAGACTCAGCGCATTTCTTTTGAGAAAGGGCTGTTGATGGTCATTGTTGCAGCGGACTAATTTATGGTGCAAAGGGAAATAATTTGAGTGCGTCGGTGTGGTGAGTATCAGACAACAGCCAGACGAGCAAAAACCTGTCTGGCATATTGTTTTGACACAAGAAAAAAGAGTCTGTAAAGACTCTTGAACAATGGTTCCGAAGAAATAAGAGACTAGGCTCTTTCGACTTTACCGGATCTCAGACAACGTGTACAAACACTAATTCGTTGTGGTGTGCCTTCAATTACAACTTTTACTCTTTGTAAATTGGGTTTCCAAACTCGTTTATTGTGTTTATTTGAATGACTAACCTGGTTGCCACTTACAACGGTTTTTTTACATACAAAACATTCTTTAGCCATGACATAACCTCCCTTACGCTTACCTTTTATAAAACAAGGTGTATTATATCATAAAAATTAAAAATAATGCAATAGAAATTTTGACTTAAGTCGAATTATTATGTAAAATAGAGAGATAATAATAGAAGGAGCAATTCGATGAAAATAAATAATGAGTTAGGATATATTGATATTACCCGAAAAGCAATTGCGGATATCGCTGGAAACGCAGCCATGGAATGCTATGGTCTGGTGGGGATGGCTCATAAACGGGGAAAAGATGGTTTGATTGAGATTCTCTCAGGTGACCAGGCGAACAAAGGTGTTGGTGTAATCATCGAAGATGATCGATTAGTGATTGATCTTTATGTTATTGTGGAGTATGCCATTAAAATTTCAGTTGTTGCTGAAAACATCATATCTAATGTAAAATATCGGGTGGAAAAAGAAACCGGTTTAAAAGTCAAACGCATTTCTGTAAATGTTGTAAGCGTGCGTGTGTAAATGGAGGACAGAATGAAAACCCAGACAATAGACGGTGAAATGCTCATAAAAATGTTTCGTTATGGGGCGAAAAATCTTGAAATAAATAAACGAATTGTTGATGAACTCAATGTATTTCCAGTGCCGGATGGCGATACAGGAACCAATATGTCACTTACCTTTAATCATTCTGTTTCAGAGTTTGACAAGATTGAAAAAGTGAATGTCTACAGTGTAGCCAAATCGGCTTCATCGGGGGCTTTAATTGGGGCTCGGGGAAATTCGGGTGTTATCCTCTCGCAGTTGCTAAGAGGTTTTGCTGAAGGTTGTAAAACCCAGGAAGATCTGGATATTGTTTCATTGGCGGGGGCTTTAAAGTTGGCGGCTGATGTGGCCTATAAGGCGGTAATGAAACCCACGGAAGGGACAATTCTCACCGTAGCCCGGGAAATGGGTGAGTTCGCCATGGCGAAAAACGAAGCTTATGACAACTTGGAAAGCTTTATCGCAGATGTTATTCATCATGGTCGGGTTACTCTGGATAAAACTCCGGATATGCTTCCAGTGTTAAAAGAAGCTGGTGTCGTTGATGCTGGCGGCCAAGGGCTGATTTGTATTGTCGAAGGTGCTCTCAAGGCACTTCTAAACGAAGAATTGGGTGTGGAACTGGAGATCAAGCCAAGCAATCTGGATAAGTTTGTGGATGACTCCCACATGAAGCCGGAAGATATTACATTCGGTTATTGCACAGAGTTTATTATCCAGGGAGCTGCAGAAATAGATGAAAGCGATTTGAGAGCATATCTGAATACACTTGGTGACAGCGTGGTTGTTGTTAAGGATGATGCCATCATCAAGGTTCACTTACACACGGATAACCCAGGTCTTGCATTGGAACGGGCGGGCAGTCTTGGAAGCCTGATTCGGATTAAAATTGATAACATGCGCGAGCAGTTTGCCGCCAAGGGAAGCAAACCGGATGAAGCACAGATACCCTATGGTTTTATCGCTGTTTCTCCGGGTGATGGATTAACTAAAATATTCAAAGATCTTGGTGTGACCCGGGTAATTTCAGGAGGTCAGACGATGAATCCCAGTACTCAGGATTTTTTGAATGAAGTGGATAAATTAAATGCTGAAACCATTTTTATTTTCCCCAACAACAGCAATATTATTATGGCGGCTAAGCAGGCCAGTGAAATTTCAGATAAACAGGTTCACGTAATTGCCGCTAAAAATATTCCTCAATGCATCGCTGCCATGCTGGCATTTTCGCCAGAGACAAGTCCGCAAGAGAATGCTGCAACCATGTCGGAAGCCATTAATCATGTGGTGACCGGAGAAGTCACTTATGCTGTCAGAGACACCAAAATTAATGGTCTTAAAATAAAAAAATCAAATGTAATTGGGATAACCGGAGGGGAAATCAAATTTACAGGAAAGAGTATTAAAGAAGTCACTGAAGAACTGCTAAGCGATATGGTTGATGAGGAAAGTGAGCTGATATCAATTTACTATGGAAAGGATGTTTCGGAAGAAGATGCCCACATCCTGGCTGCTGAGCTGGCAGACAGTTTCGAGGAATGTGATGTGGAAATGCATTATGGTGGGCAACCACTATATTATTATATTGTCTCGGTGGAGTAATATCAATTCGCAATTATTTATAAAGTATCACGAGGAAAAGCCATGAAATGGGAAGATTCGCTGGATAAAGTTAAAGGGGTGGGACCCAAGCGGAGCGAAGCACTGGCAAAGGTTGGAATCAAGACGGTAGGTAATCTTTTGTCTTATTATCCCCAAAAATATATTGACCGTAGCGTTTTTGGGGACCCGGAACACTTTTTTGAGGATCAGGAAATTTCTCTCAAAGCGACGGTTTTAGATACGGGCCGGGTTCAGCGGATTCGGGGAAATCTTTCGATTTTTTCGGTACCATTGCTATGGGAGAATAAAAAACTGTCGGCGGTATTTTTCAACCAACCCTATTTGAAACATACCTTTCAGGAGAATCAGGACTATTATTTCTATGGCCGGATTAAAAAAGCCTATGGGGGTACAAAGATCACCAATCCTCAATTTGTGAAGGCCAGTAATCCCGGTGATTTTTTTGAACTGACACCTGTGTACCGGAATATTCAGGGAATTCCTGGGAGTTTTATCCCGAAAACATTAAAACAGATCTTTTGTGAAAGCCTGGAGATTCCTGAATCAATGCCGGAAGTGATCCGTTCTGGGGAAAATCTACTTGATATGAAGAGCGCATTAAAAGCAATTCATTTTCCTGACAAGGCAGAAGATGTCATTTTAGGAATTCAACGACTCAAATTCAATGAGGCCTTGAAAATAAACATGGGGATCATGTCCAGTGCCAGGGAAAAAAGATATTCAGAAATTGATATTAATCTGTTTACCGGTTTGGAACCATTTGTAAACAGCTTGCCATACGATTTGACTGCCAGCCAGCGTTTGGTAATCGACGATATGGTTGCCGATTTAAAGAATGGTCAGGTGATGAATCGGCTGGTTCAGGGGGATGTCGGCTCCGGAAAAACAGTAATTGCTGTGATCGCTGCCTGTCTGATGGCGCAAAATGGTTACCAGACGGCTTATATGGCGCCCACCGAAATATTGGCACAGCAGCATGGGCGCAGCTTTAAGGAACTGTTAAAAAATACCGGTGTAACCGTGGCAGTGGTTACTGGTAGTCTCAAAGCCAAAGAAAGACGTGAAATACTAAAACAGGTTGCTCTAGGTCAGGTGTCGGTGATCATCGGTACCCATGCTCTGATTCAGCAATCGGTGGCGTATTACAATCTGGGGCTGGTAATCACGGATGAACAGCATCGTTTTGGGGTTAAACAGCGGAGTCAGTTATCATCAAAGGGTAACCAACCCCACACCATGGTTATGAGTGCGACGCCGATCCCTCGGACATTGGCGTTGATCCTCTACGGCGATTTATCGGTATCTTACATTGATGAGCTTCCAAAAGGACGGAAACCGATCAAGACTTACTGTTATAATGAAGCATCCCTGCATAAGATCCTGGGTTTTGTTCAGGACGAAATGTCAAAGGGACGGCAGTCTTTTGTGATATGCCCTTTTATTGAGGCTTCGGAAGAACTGGAAGCAGTTCGGGATACAGAGTCTGTATATTTGGAATTACTGCAAAAAATTGATCCCAAATATCGGATGGCATGCCTCCACGGTCGTCTCAAAAGCGAAGAAAAAGAATCAATCATTCAGGCATTCAACCAGGGCAGGATTGATTGTCTGGTGGCAACCAGTATTATCGAGGTTGGCATCGATGTTCCTAATGTCAGCACAATGGTGATTCTCAGTGCTGAACGATTTGGATTATCTCAGCTTCATCAGCTGCGGGGCCGGGTGGGACGCGGAAATCATCAGTCGTATTGTTTTCTGGTTACCAATTCTAAAAGCGACGATACATTGGCCCGAATGAAGGTGATTGTCAATAATCGCAACGGCCGAAAGATTGCGGATGAAGATTTCAAGTTAAGAGGGCCGGGTGACTATTTTGGATTTAAACAGCATGGCTTGCCAAAACTCGGCTTGCTTAATCCCACTGAAGAATTGGCCCTGATAAAGCGAACCAAGGAAATTGCTGAGGTCATTTTTGAATCCCACAATCAGGAAATGATGACATTTAAAAACGACGTGCTGAAGTCATTTTACATTGATATAGCAGATATATCATTAACTTAGGAGGCAAAATGCGAATAATTGCCGGTGAAAAACGCGGTAAGAAATTAACAACCATCAGTGGGGACAGAATTAGACCAACAGCTGACAAAATCAAAGGGGCCGTTTTTAACAGTCTTCAGAATGAGGTGCGGGAGGCGGCGGTTTTTATTGACTTGTTTTCGGGCACGGGGGCGATGGGCCTGGAAGCACTGAGCCGGGGTGTGGAGTCGGCGTACTTTTTTGATCTCTCCAGTGAGAGCATACAAATAACATCAAAAAATATTCAGTTGCTGGGATATGAGAAGCGTGCCCGGGTCTTTAATCAGTCGGCACAAAGTGGGGTGGAAATGCTGGCGCGGAATAAGATTCTGTGCGACATTATCTTTGTGGATCCACCGTATTGTCAGGTTGATGAGATTTATCACTTGCTGGAAATGATCTCTGAAAAAGAAATTCTTTCTGAAAAAGGAAAATTAGTGATTGAAACAGAAAAATCTGTTATAATGCCATTAGTAAAAAATAAGTTGACGTGTTACAAGTCAAAAAAATACGGTATCACGACAATTAGTTATTATTCTAGGGAGAATTATGAGCACAAAAATTGCAGTTTACCCCGGGAGTTTTGATCCCATAACCAAAGGTCATCTCGACATGATTGAACGAGCTACAAAAATATTTGATAAAGTGATAGTTTGTGTGATGATTAACAGCAGCAAAAACTATCTTTTTAACTGTGAGGAGCGGGTGGCGCTAATTAAAGATTGTCTTGACGGCATCGAAAACGTTGAGGTTGATTTCTATGATGGGCTCTTGATTGATTATGTCAGAATGCGAAACACCAATATTATTGTCAAGGGGCTTCGGGCTTTTTTGGATTTTGAATATGAATTTCAAATGGCATTGACCAATAAGCATCTTGATAATGAGATTGAAACTTTTTTTATGATAACGAGCAATAAGCATTCATATTTAAGCTCGACTTTAGTAAAAGAACTTGTTAAATATCAGGGAGACGTGTCCGATTTTCTCCCCCAAAACGTTGAAAAAGCGATACAAAAGAAGTATGAGGAAGGATGTATGAAATGAGGGTACTTGACTTATTAGCAGAATTAGAAGAAGTCGTGGAAAAAGGAAACACGCTTCCCTTTTCATCTAAAGCGTTAGTAAATCCTGAAGAAGTAATAGAGATTATTGATGAAATAAGAGATTCATTGCCAGAAGAATTGGCAGAGGCAAAAAAAATCGTAGCAGAGCGTAAAAAGATTATTTTTGCAGCCCAAAGTGAAGCGGATCATATTAAAGCGGAGGCTGAAAAAAGATTAAGAGAATTGATTGATACGAATGAGATAACGAAAACAGCGACAGCCAATGCCAATGAAATTATGAGAAATGCGAATATGAGTGCAAAGGCTTTAAAAACTGGAACACAAAACTATGCTGACAAACTGCTTTATAGTTTTCAGATACAGTTAAAAGAAATGAACGATCAAATTGAACAGAATCGACGAGAATTAAAAAACATGAAATAATTGGCAAGGCAAGGGTTGTGTGATGAACACGGCCTTTTTTGTGCCTGGCTACTAAATAAATGAGGTAAAGAAAATGATAGAAATAGGAAAAGTACAAACATTGACCATCGAACGGATAACACCCATTGGAGCATATCTTTCAGATGGATTTGATACAACGGATGTCGTCTTGCTGCCAGAAAAAGAAGTGCCAAAGAACAGCCGGGCTGGGGATCAGATCGATGTATTTATCTACCGGGATTCAAAGGATCGGCTGATATCGACAACCCGGGAACCCAAGATTCAAATAGGTGAATTCGCAGCACTTAAGGTCGCAGATATTACCAAAGTTGGCGCTTTTCTGGATTGGGGTCTGGAAAAAGATCTGTTATTGCCATACAATGAGCAAACGGTCAAGGTTCAAAAAGGCCGGGATTATCTGGTTAATCTGTATACCGATAAAAGTGATCGCTTATGTGCAACGATGAAAATTTATCCGCTACTGAAAGTTGATGCACCTTACAAGGTAGGCGATTGGATTGAAGGCTATGTTTATCAGATCAATCCAGAAATAGGCGCCTTTGTGGCCATCGATAATTTATATCATGGGCTGATATTAATAAAGGATGCAAACTCAGACATTCATTGCGGGGAAAAAGTTCACGCCCGCGTTTCTGAAATTCGAAATGACGGAAAGCTGGTTTTGAGCCCCAATAAAAAAGCCTATAAAGAAATTCCAAAAGATGCTGTTGCCATTCTCACAAAATTAAATGAAAGTCAAGGTTTCTTACCGTATAATGATAAAACCGATGCGTATCTAATAAAAAAAGAATTTAATATGAGTAAGAGTTCTTTTAAACGCGCAGTGGGTAAATTATTAAAAGAGAAAAAAATCAAAATAACGGAAAGAGGCATTGAGAAAAATGGAAAATAAAAAATCCCGGGTTGTTATTATGGGCTGCGAATCCTATGATAACGAACTGGTTTATGAAAAACTGAAAGCTGCCATTGAACTTCTCGGCGGAATCGGACAATTTGTAAACGAACAGGAGCGGATTTTACTCAAACCCAATTTACTAAGAGGAAAAACCCCGGATGCTGCTATAACCACCCATCCGGCGGTATTTGAAGCAATGATCCGACTACTCAAAGAAGCAAATTGTAACCGCATTTCCTTTGGTGATTCACCTGGTTTCGGCGCTCCCGGGGGGGCAGCGAAAGAGAGTGGTCTCGCCGCTATCGCAGCAAATTATGAAATACCATTAAAAGAATTTAGTCATGGACAGCAAATGGATTTTTTGCTGGGTATCGGAACTAAGAAATTTGAAATCGCCCAGGGTGTTTTGGAAAGTGATGCAATCATTAGCCTTCCGAAAATGAAGACGCATGGGTTAACCCGGATTACTGGGGCTATCAAAAATCAATTCGGCTGCGTATATGGTTTAAACAAAGGCATGTCACATGCACACTATCCGAATGTCCAAAGTTTTTCAAAAATGCTGGTGGATTTAAACCGGTATCTGATTCCCAAATTACGACTTTTTGTTATGGATGGAATTGTTGCAATGGAGGGAAATGGACCGGCCTCGGGTAATCCAGTGCCAATGAAGGTATTGCTGGTATCAGACGACCCAGTGGCCCTGGATGCGACTTTTGCCAGAATGATTAATCTCGATCCGACCTATATACCGACCATTACTTATGGAGAAGAAATGGAACTGGGATATTGGAGTGAAGAAAATATTGAAATTCTGGGAGAACCATTTGAACAGTTTTACAATCCTGAATTCGATGTAGTTCGGATTCCTGTCAGTGAAGGAGAGCCTTCGACCCTTTCGGTATTAAAGCCGATTCAGGATTTCATCATACAAAAGCCAGTCGTTGATAAAGAAAAATGCATCGGTTGTGGGATTTGTGAAGCGAGTTGTCCGGTTGAGAAAAAAGCCATCCGGATTGTGGAGCGAAAGCGCAGAAAATATCCTTTATATTTTTATAATCGCTGCATTCGTTGCTATTGCTGTCAGGAAATGTGTCCGGTAGGCGCTATTTCTGTTAAAACCCCGTTATTGGGAAAGATGACCATTTATAAAAATAATTAATGTATCGATACGTTCATACAAAAATATTTTCTTCATGTGAGAAAAAAGACATTGACAAAATGTCTAAATTTTAATAAGATAATCGGAAATACTTAAAAAGGGAGTGATTCCACTGTTAGCATCAAAATTAATTTTAAAATGTCTTGAACGAGAAAATGTTGAGTTTGTGTTTGGTTATCCCGGAGGTGCCCTCCTGCCTCTCTATGAAGCATTTAGAACATCTCCAATCAAACATATTTTAGTGCGAAACGAACAGACAGCGCCGCATTATGCGAGTGGATATGCCAGAGAATCTGGGCGTGTCGGTGTATGTTTGGCAACATCAGGTCCTGGGGCAACCAATTTAGTAACCGGTATTGCAACCGCTTACCTTGATTCGATTCCCATTGTTGCCATTACCGGTCAAGTGGATCGGGCCCTCATCGGAACAGATGCCTTCCAGGAGGCAGATATCACCGGTGCAACCGCTCCCTTTACAAAACATAGTTATTTGGTTCAAAATGCTGCGGATATCCCCAGAATCATTCGAGAGGCTTTTCATATTGCTTCGACAGGCCGACCAGGACCGGTTCTCATCGATATTCCCCGAGATGTTCAACTGGAGAATGTCAAAACCGGACTCACCTATGACAAAATTGACATTATGGGGTACAAGCCGAATCTCAATGGTCACAGTGGACAAATTAAGCGGGCAATAAAAAAGATAAAAGAAGCGACAAAGCCGGTTATTTATGCTGGTGGTGGCGTTGTTCTGGGAAATGCACAAACAGAATTACTAGCCTTTGCAGAAAAGAACAATATACCCGTAATTACTTCGCTAATGGGGATTGGTGGGTTTCCAGAAGATCATCCGTTATATTGCGGAATCGTTGGTAGCCACGGCTATAAGTATTCCAATGTGGTAATGAATGGTGCCGATTTAATCATCAATATTGGGGCACGAATGTCGAATCGCGCGACATCGCAGTTGACAAAATTTGAAAAGGATACTGATTTTGTTCATATTGATATCGACCCGGCAGAAATTGGAAAAAATATGGAAACAAATATCCCGATTGTCGGAGATGCCAAAACGGTATTATCCGAACTGGTACAAAAGGATACCGTTGGTGACCATGCTGGTTGGTTGGCTGAAATTGAAACAATTCGCAGCGAGAACCCGCTGGTTTACGATGCTGATCCGCCATGTAGCGATTTGATTAACCCGAAGATTTTGTTTAAAGATATGTCGGAAATGACTTCAGATAATGCTACGGTAGTGGGTGACGTCGGACTTAACCAAATCTGGTCTGCTCTGTATTATCGGATTATTAAAAACCGCAGATACTATACTTCTGGTGGGTTGGGAACCATGGGCTATAGTATCCCGGCTGCCTGCGGCGCCGCTTTTGCAACCTTGGACAAACCTAAGGAAATATTTATCGTCTGTGGAGATGGCAGTTTCCAGATGAGTATGGGTGAACTGGGAGTAATAGCCGAACATCAGCTGAATGTCAATATTATTCTGATTACCAATACAAAGTTGGGAATGGTGCGACAGCTGCAGTTTGATAACTATGGTAAAGGTCATTATAGTGGAACGGATATTAATTTCGATATTGATTTTATGAAACTGGCCGAAGCCTATGGCATCAAAAGTTTTAAGGTTGATAAAAACGCTGACTTTAACAAGGTGCTCCCGGAAGTAATCAAGCATCAGGGTCCAACCTTGATTCAATGTCAGGTTCATCCTGATTTCATAAGGATATAGGGAGAGTGACAATGGAGAAAAAAACCTGTTTATCATTATTGGTAGAAAATAATTTTGGTGTCTTAAGCCGCATTTCAGGTCTCTTTGCGAGACGTGGTTATAATATTGACAGTCTAACAGTCGGAACCACCGAAAATGCTGAACTTTCCCGGATTACCATTACGGTGACCGGAGATGATCAAATTTTAACCCAAATTAAAAAGCAATTAAACAAACTCATTGATGTAATTACCGTTATTGAGCTAAAACCGGATGAAGCCATTATCAGAGAGTTGGTTTTTATTAAGGTGAAGGCTGATGACACGACCCGATCTCAAATTGTCGAAATTGCCAATATGTTCCGGGCTAATATCGTCGATGTTGCCAGAGAAAGTTTGGTTATTGAAATTACCGGCACCCGCTATAAAATCGAAGGCTTTTTTGAAATGGTTGAACCCTATGGGATTTTAGAATTTGTCCGATCTGGTGATACCGGTTTACAACGGGGCGGGAAAATATTATCCCATTAATAAAAATCATAATAATTATGAACAAAACATGCTATCGAACCGCTGGAATTAATTTCAGCGGTTCGTAACCGTTCTGGTTCTTTTGTTTTTTTTGTTTTTTTACTTAAATTATGAAAAAATATACAATTTTTTACTTGTCAAAAAGTGTATAATTATGAAGACTATCAATTACTGAAATAATTCATTAGCCGAATTTGAAAGGAGTTTATTATATGAGTCATGAAATAAACGAACATGAGCATAATTGTGGATGCGGCTGTCACGGGGAAAAAACAAATCCCTTCACTGAACTAAACCCAGTGTTGGATCGTTATGCTGATATTCCCGGAAGTCTGATTTCGATCCTACAAAAAGCTCAGGAACTTTATGGTTTTTTATCGGTGGAGCTGATGCGTCATATCGCAGCCGAAACCCACATAAGTATTGCCAAGGTTTACGGGGTGGCCACCTTTTACACCCAGTTCCGTTTCGAGCCGGTCGGGAAATACCTGATCATGCTGTGTCAGGGGACTGCCTGTCATGTCAACGGCTCCAAACTGGTGGAAGAAGCGGTGATGGACTATCTCAAGATTAAGGAAGGCGAAACCACCGCCGATGGTCTGTTTACCCTGAACAACGTGGCCTGTCTGGGGTGTTGCAGTTTATCTCCTGTAATGATGATCAACGACGATACCTATGGTCAGCTGACCAAAGAAAAGGCCACTCATATTCTGGCTGAGTTAAAAGAAAAAGCCAGTAATGAAGGGACTGATTCAGAGACCAGCATCCAGGAGGTGACGGCATGAAAATTATTATCGGATCAGGCAGCTGCGGCATTGCCGCCGGCGCCCACAAGGTACAGAGCGCATTTGAAACCATCATCGCCGAAAAGGGTCTGGAGCTGTCCGTTGAACAAACCGGATGTATCGGCACCTGTTACCTGGAACCCATTGTTGACGTGGTTGACGATGCTGGCAACAAGGTGACCTTTGTCAACGTCACCACCGACGATGCCCGGCGGATTATTGACAACTACGTGGTTGCCCAAAAAGAACTGACGGATTTACAGATCTCTCAGGATGACCTGACCATGATTGGCAAACAGAAACGGATTGTGCTGCGCAACTCCGGGATCATCGATCCCGAACGGATTGACGACTATCTGGCCGTTGACGGCTACCTGGCCGCCCGGAAATGTCTGACCGAGCTGACCCCGGAAGCCATCATCGAAACCGTCAAGATTGCCGGTTTAAAGGGCCGGGGCGGGGCCGGTTTCCCCACCTGGTTCAAATGGGACGCCGCCCGGAAATCCCCCGGAACCACCAAATATATGGTCTGTAACGCCGATGAAGGCGACCCCGGCGCCTTTATGGATCGGTCCGTGCTTGAAAGCGATCCCCATGCTTTGATTGAAGGGATGTTAATCGGGGCCAAAGCCATCGGTGCCAGCGAAGGCGTTGTTTACGTCCGGGCCGAATATCCCCTGGCCATTGTCCGTTTGCAGAAGGCCATCGACCAGGCCCGGGAAAAAGGCTATCTCGGCTTAAATATCTTCGACACCGGGTTCGACTTCGACCTGCGGATCAAAGCTGGCGCTGGCGCCTTTGTCTGCGGCGAAGAAACCGCCCTGATCGCCTCACTGGAAGGGGAACGGGGCATGCCCCGTTTAAAACCACCCTTTCCGGCCCAGAAAGGCTACTGGAACAAACCCACCAACATCAACAACGTCGAAACTTTTGCCAATGTGCCCTGGATCTTCCGTAACGGCGGCGACGCCTATGCCGCTCTGGGCACCAGAGAGAGCAAAGGCACCAAAGTTTTCGCCCTGACCGGCAAGGTCAGAAAAGGCGGTCTGGTGGAGATCCCCATGGGATTGACCTTAAGAGATGTTATTTTTGATATCGGTGGTGGAATTAAACAGGATAAAGCCTTTAAAGCCGTGCAAATGGGGGGGCCCTCCGGCGGATGTATCCCCGCCAGTTTACTCGATACCCAGATCGACTACGCTGAAATCACCAAAACTGGTGCCATCATGGGCTCCGGCGGGATGGTGGTCATGGACGAAACCACCTGTATGGTGGACATGGCCCGATTCTTCCTCGATTTTACCTGTAAAGAATCCTGCGGCAAATGTACCTACTGTCGGGTGGGTACCACCCGGATGCTGGAAATCCTCAACCGGATTACAGCAGGTGAAGGAAGAGACGGCGACATCGAACTGCTTGAAGAACTCTGTTACAAGATCAAAGACGGTTCCCTGTGCGGCCTCGGTCAGACCGCTCCCAACCCGGTACTGACCACCATCAAATATTTCCGGAACGAATATGAGGATCATATTTACCATCATAAATGTACCGCCAAAAGCTGCAAGCCGCTTCTGACCTACACCATTGATCCTGAAAAATGTGTGGGCTGCGGTGCCTGTAAGAAGAACTGTCCGGTAGACGCCATTACCGGCGAAAAGAAAAAAGTCCATGAGATTAATCAGGAACTTTGTATCAAGTGCGGCAAATGTTATACGGTCTGTAAATTTGATTCCGTCATCATCGACTAGAAAGGAGTGGGAGAATGAAAAAATTTAAACTGAACATCGATGGAAAAGAAGTCACCGGCATTCCCGGACAAACCATTTTAGACGTCGCCCGGGAAAATGCAATTGATATTCCCACCCTGTGCTATGACGAACGTCTGGACATCTTCGGATCCTGCGGACTCTGTGTGGTGGAAGTCCAGGGGATTCCCAAAATCCTGAAAGCCTGCGCCACTGAAATCAGCGACAACATGGTGGTGAGCACCCGGACTCCCCGGGTTATTGAATCCCGCAAAACCAATCTGGAACTGCTATTATCTAAACACATCGGCGACTGCGTTGCCCCCTGTAAACGAGCCTGTCCCGGCACCACCGACTGTCAGGGTTACGTCGGCCTAATTGCCAACGGCGAATTTTCCGAAGCTTTAAAACTGATCAAAGAACAATTACCCTTGCCCGGAGCCATTGGCCGGGTCTGCCCCCACCCCTGTGAAACCGCCTGTCGCCGGGGGGAAGTCGATGAGCCCATCTCGATTGCCTGGCTCAAACGTTTTGCCTCTGACTTTGATATGACCCATGCGATGTTTGTACCGGAAATTGCCAAAGACACTGGAAAATCCATCGGGATTATCGGCGGCGGCCCCGGCGGACTCACCGCTGCCTATTACCTGATTCAGTCCGGTCATGCCGTGACCATTTATGACGCCATGCCCAAAATGGGTGGGATGCTGCGTTACGGGATTCCTGAATACCGACTGCCCAAAGGCGTGGTTGACGAAGAAGTGGGACTGATTGAAGACATGGGGGTGGTCTTTAAAAACAACACCCGGGTCGGTACCGATATCCCCTTTGACACCATCCGCAACAGCCATGACGCCGTCTACGTCGCATTAGGCGCCTGGACCAGTTCCGGACTAAGATGCGAAGGTATCGACGCTACCGGTGTCATCGGCGGAATTGAACTGCTGCGGCAGGTGGCCAATAACGAACCCATCGTTCTCGGTAAAAAAGTCGCCATTGTCGGCGGCGGCAACACCGCCATGGATGCCTGCCGGACTGCCATCCGTTTAGGCGCCAAGGAAGTCTATAATATCTACCGCCGCACCAAAGCCGAAATGCCGGCCGAAGCAATCGAGATCATCGAAGCCGAAGAAGAAGGGGTGATCTTTAAAAATCTGACCAACCCCATTGAAGTCATCAAAGGCGATGACGGCCAGATTGTTAAAATCCGGCTTCAGAAAATGGCCCTTGGCGAGCCCGATGCCAGCGGCCGCCGCAGCCCGATCCCGATTCCCGGCGAAGAAGAGATTCTCGACATTGATACCCTGATTCTGGCCATTGGCCAGGGCATCAACCCGGATGGGATTGGCGGCGAAAATGGCCTGACGCTGACCAAATGGAATACCGTGCTGGCCGATGAACAGACCTTCCGCACCAATCTGGAGGGCGTTTTTGCCGGTGGTGACTGCATCAACAGCGGCGCTTCCATTGTCATCAAAGCCGTTGGCGATGCCAAAAAAGCCGTGCCCTTTATTGAAGGCTACTTAAACGGTGAAACCATTGCCTACCATGAACCCTATTATGTTACCCGGGAAGTCGTCGATCAGGATTACCTCGAAAGCATCAAGAAAAACAAACGGCCGGCAATGACTCATCTGGCACCGGAAGAACGCAACGACAACTTCCTCGAAGTCGTCGAAGGCTATACCCCGCTCCAGGCCGTGGAAGAAGCCAAACGGTGCCTCGAGTGCGGATGCCAGGATTATTTTGAGTGTAAGCTGGTGGCCTATGCCAACGAATATGCGGTCAAACCCGACCGCTTCAAAGGAAAGAATCCGGAAGCAAAAATTCAGGATGACCACCCCTTTGTCATCCGGGATAACAGCAAGTGCATCACCTGTGGTCTCTGCGTCCGGGTCTGCGATGAAATCGTCGGCGTCCAGGCTCTGGGTCTGGTTGATCGGGGCTTTGAAACCATTGTCGAACCAGCCCTGCGCCAACCACTAAAAGACACCGGCTGTGTCAGCTGCGGCCTGTGTATCTCGGTCTGTCCCACCGGCGCCTTAAGAGAAGGTCTCACTGGCATTAAACAGATCCCGCTGGATACCGATAAAACCGAATCCACATGCGGTTACTGCTCTGCCGGTTGCCAGATTATTATTGAATCCAAGGGTGATACCATTATTAAAGCGATTCCCCGGAAAAACCATCAGGAGATCAACCAGGGGGTCATGTGCGGTCGGGGCCGCTTCGGCACCAACCTGGTGCAGTGGGGCGATCGCATCACCACCCCGCTGATTCGCAACAAACAAGGCGAGCTTATCGAAGCCACCTGGTATGATGCCCTGGTTGCCATTGCCAAAAAATCCCAGAGTATTGCCGCCCGCTATGGTGCTAATGCTGTGAAGATGGGGATTTCACCCAAATATACCAACGAAGAAATCCATACCTTCACCCGGCTGGCGGCAGTGCTCCGGGCGGAAACCTTCAGTTTCAGCAACCGTCATGATGGTGCGAAAGACGTTCTCAAGAGTGATTATCAGATCCGGGATATGAACGCCATTGTGACCGCCGATACCATTCTGGTCCTGGGTATGCTGCCGGTCAACAACCCGATTGTCAAGTATAAGCTCACCCAGGCATCAAAAAACGGCGCCAGTATTTTTGTCATCAACCATCTGGAAAGCGGTTATGATCACATCGCCGATGAGTTTATCACCGAATGCGAGGATCTGGAGTTTTTGGGAGAAATTACCAAGTATGTGCTGGAAAACGGAACCATCAACACTGATCTCAACAATCTGGAGCAGTTAAAAGCATCCCTGGAAGACTTTGACATCGGTGACGAAACCCAGATTATCGGCGAAGGTCTGGTCAATGCCAAAAACCTGGTGGTGGTACTGGGTGATAAGTATATCACGGAAGAAGCATCCGCTTTGGTCGGCGATATACTGGCGCTATTGGGCAAAACAGACGGCAGACGCAGCGGTATCTTCAGAGTGGCTGTTAAGAACAACAGCCGGGGACTCACTGCCCTTGGGGTGACCAATACCCCGGAAGTTCTGGCCGATGCCAAAGCGCTGCTGCTTTTTGGTGAAGATCCCAATGCTGACTTAAGTGGCTATGACTTTTTAATGGTGCAGGATACTCATCTGACAGATGCCGCTCAGAAAGCTGACGTGGTGCTGCCAGCCCTGGCCTTCCCGGAAGTGAGTGGCACCTTTGTCAATACCGAAGGACGGTTACTAAAAGTAAAAAAAGCTGTGGACAATCCCCTGGAACTGAGTAATCTGAAAATGGCTCAGGCCATCGCGGATATTCTCTCAACCGATCTGGGATCCGCCTGTCCGGGCAAGATTTTAAAAGCCATTGGGGAAACTCATGATGCCTTCAGAAATGTGGGCGTCGGTGAACTGCTCAACGGCCTGCAAACCGAAACCGGTGAAACCGCCCTTAAACCCTATCAGGAAGGACGTCTCTTTACGGAAATCCCCTATACTGATTATTTGATGAATGAGATTCAGGGCGAACTGAATAAGGTGATTAATCATTAAAATCCCTTTTATTATGAGCTTTTAAAGAATAGATCGTAGAACTCAATAAAATAACTAAAAATTGTCGATAAACTAAAAGTACCGTTTTGATGATCGTTTCAAAACGGTACTTTTTAGATAAAAGATGCAAAATAGAAATGCGGTTTTTGGTGTGTTATTCTTCTTCACAAATCAGTAAAAATATTTCTCGGGCGACCCCAGTTAGATTGGTTTGATCTTCAAAGGATAGGTTTCGGATTTTGGCTACAATGGGATCATTTCCTGAATATAAGGCATCAGCCTTCATTACAACTTGCATTTGCGACGGTGACATATTTGTCAATTGATAAGTAGCCGGATTAAGGGTGATACCAATTCGTTTTTCGTTTTTGATAAACTCCATTCGATTTCCGCAAACAAGACCTTGTTCAAGATAGGTCCATCCTTCACACTGGGCTTTGGCTAAAATTTTCTTCATTGTTGGCAACTCCTATAAAAATTATATTACTTTAGTGAAATTATTGGATATTGTCCAGCTGTCCATGCTGAAATCGGTTGGCAGATCTAGTGTTTTTGACCAACTAAATTG
>NZ_DJGY01000019.1:0-23702 GCF_002435675.1 Acetobacterium sp. UBA5834
GCTTTTAATTTGACGGACAACACAATAGACGAAGCATCGCGATCATTCAGCATTTGTGTAACTGCCCGCTTTGCGTTTGCCCACTTAATTCGTGTTGGTGGTATATACCCTTTCGATGTCCCCATACTCTATCCTCTCTTTACTTTATCTTGACTGAAAATCATTTCATATAATTTGCTGTCAAGCATTCCACCCTTAAGCTCGTCAAGGACGGGCTTGACAGTTGCTGGGGCTGATGCATACATCGACCTCAACTGAACAATATCTGCTAAAGCAATCTTGGTTTTTGTTTTTCCGATTGCCTCCATAATCTTACTTTGATATGCACCAAATTTAATGAACAATTCTTTTATGATAAAGAACTTAAGTTGGCCAGTTTCAATTCTTGGAAGCAAGCTAAAAATTATATTGTCGATATCTAGTGGCTCCAGCGATTCCATCGAAGAGATAACTGCACTAATAGTGCCCTCAGTTACAGTTCCAAGATCGTCTAGAATTTTCCTAGCATCTTTGCTAAATTTCTGTGTGTCTACCATAGCCTTGGGTAAGCTCTCACGAGTTAAATAAAAATATTTATCTAGCCGATATTGATATAAATCTTTCGGTTCACATTCCAACCATTTGACTATCTTCGGAACGGCCCATTGTGTATAATCAATACTCGCAGTACCGGCTAGAACTGATTCAAACATTTTAAAATACTCATCGTTAGTAGTAACAAATTCCTTATTCCACTCATTCAACTGGCTAAATAATTCTGAGTTCAGCTTTTGTAAAACCAAAAGTTTTGCAAGTATTTTTATATCTATCTCGGTTTCATAATACATTTGGGCTAATTTTTTCTTTGTAATAAATGTATTTAAAAACCGTTTTGTTTGCCTTGGGTTTCCTTTTAATGTAGATGATACGATTTCCCGTATACTATCAATGATCGTCGCTACTTCCATGAATTCAGTTTCTGAAGGTATATATGTACCGTTTAGTTCGGTAATCCTCATTTTTACTTCAGCAAGAGTAATTCTCGTATCCCTAACAATCAGTTTCTCTTGATATACCTTGTCAACAAGCTTTTGAAAATCTGATGCAGGTAGGTAATTTTGGACTACAAGGAGTAATAGATAATTTTCTGTGTCTTTTGAGGAAAGTTCCGGTATGTGTATTGGTAACTGGATAATTTTTTCGATGTATTCCGTAGAAAGCTCAACATTCGATCCATCTACTGGTGGATAATTTCTCTTTATTGCATATTCAATTACTGTCTCATCCGCGGCAATAATGAATGTTGTCCTTTCAACTGAAAGGAACAACTTAATCGCTTCTAGCGTGTCAATGATTCGATCTGGTGAGCACCGATCAAGATCATCAATCAGCACAATCACATTATCAACTTTTGCAGCTTCAAGCATCTGTTGAAATTCTTCTTTAAATTTGCGAACATTATCGACTGTTGATTCTTTTTCTTTCAAGTAATCATCTTTAAAGGCTTGCATGGATGTTGCAGCAGTCTTGATTTGTTCGGCTAAACCAGGAGCATCGTGCGCAATATTCAATAAAATTGGAATCGGATTGCCCGTTGCAATACTAGCAATTGCAGGGGCACCATAAGAAAGTAGTTTTGATCCAATTTTAAAGAAATCTAGACGTTTTATTAGATTCTTAATGTTCCCCTTAACACCCTCAAAAGGTTTCTGCTCTTCTAGCTCTTTTAGCAAAGCCTCCATCAATGCAGATTTTGCATCTTCATAACCTTCAAACATCCACGCATTGATTTGAATACAAACGTACTTACCATCATCAGAAGGAATATCATTTTGTATTAATTTCAATAAAGTAGATTTTCCTGCTCCCCAAAGCCCAAAAACACCGATTGTAAGTGGGTTGTAATCCTTATTTTTTGCAATATCTGAAATAATTGTTGCATAGGGTTTATAAAATAACATATCTATGTCAGATGCATTGTCCAACCACATACTCAAGCCTCCCATTTAATAAAATTAATCTTTGGTTTACATTGGCTATTAATTTTGTATCGTTACTATCTGCCGCACAAACTTACTAATTAATTCCTTCGAAAAGATCTACTTCTTTGCAGAAAAAACGTGAGTTTCACCATTTTAATTAATCTCACTCATTCTGTTTGGCTTGCTTTAATAAAGCTACGTCACGATTGTTGTCTTTTGGCTTAATCCGCGACAACACTCTTTGCTCAACTTCGGGGGTCCAATAGATTTTTAATTTATCTCGCGTCCGGGTAATTGCAGTATAAAAAATATCATGTGTAATCAAATCGTCAATTTCATCTGTAATGACAATTTTTACTGAGTTGTATTCCAAACCCTGTGCTTTATGAATTGATACAGCGTATGACACTTGAAATGGTACTACTGCTGATGAGGAGGCATCGTCTTCATCGGTGCTTTTATGTTTATTAACGATAAAGCGAATTACAGAGCGACCATTCTGTGAATTTGGCAATAATTCGAAATCATAGCCACGTGCTTCCAACCCATTGATTACCCTGTCCAACTCAATATCAAAATGGATTTGGTTTGCAAACACTTCAATCCCTTCAATCCAACCCTTCATATTGTTGTAAATCAACGGTGCGAATCGGTCTGATTCATTAAATAGCACGGGATCACCAACTTTATATATTTGTAATCCCCATGATACAGGAGGATTTGGATTTGACTCTTGAAGAAACCGATTAATATTATTTATTCCGTAAAGTCCATCATAATTTAAACAAAGAATTATTTCGTCATTCTCGGCAGGATTAAATATTGAGGAGTCTAGTGAAACTGAATAACCTTGACGAGCAATAAATTCAATAATCGTGTCATCCATATTGCGAACTCTATCCCACAGTATCTGCAAGTCCTTATTATTTTTACTGCGATATGGAGTTATTAGTTCGTACATTGAATTAGCTGGCAAAAAACCTCTTGCGGCGCTGAACCAATTTCCGAACCTTATTGCCTCGATCTGATAAATATCGCCAACTAAAATTAACAATTCAAATTCAGCACGTTCTAAAATTTCTCGCATATCACGATTATTTACAGTACTGCACTCGTCTATGAATAGAAGATCCCACTTTGTTCTTATAGAATGATTTTTCAGAAATTTTGTTGTGGTCATAAATGTACATTCCGAAGCATCAACTCTGCGTTTCAGATTATCAACTGCAGGGTTAGTATTTGCTAGGTATAACTTTTCTAAGTCGGAGAACAGATGCGAGATATGGTTTATTAGTGTTGATTTTCCCGTCCCAGCTGAACCATAAATAAGAGCGACTAATGAATTTTCAAACATATTCTGCAATGCCGCTTTTTTTTCATCGCTGTCAACCGGGTGCTGATTAGATGATATCCATTCATCAAAATAACTTGAATAGTTCTGTATACCAGTGAAAGATAATTCAGTGAGTTTTTTAATGATTGTTAGAGTGTCAATTTCATGGTTTAGGACATATAAATGTTTATTTCTAAACTCTATGCGACGTCCCTGATGTCGTTCATTACTATAAAGTTTTCTATTATACGTTTGTACGAGAGAATCAAGATCACCAAATTCTTCAAGATCTTTAACTGGCGTATAAAGTTGCCCTTGCTTCTCTGTGTTATTTTGAATCAATCGAGCCAGAACCTCATGTTTTCGATTTCCGGAATCAATACATTCAAACAAATCACCTAGCTTTGGGTTATGACCTAATAAAGATGTATTAAACGGCATTTTTTCGAATGGAATGCATCCATAAGCAACGCAAAGACCCGATAACTTCGAATTACTATTGGAAAGTTGATCTATTATGATTTTATTATTTAGATGATAAAGTAAATACCGCAATAGGTTGTGCCCTGGTCTGCCGTCCTTAATTATTTCTCTAGATTTATCCAGAAAATAGAATATATGAGAGGCCTGTGCATTGTAGTATGAAAAAATCAATTCTTTGACGCTCAGAAAATATTTATCCTCAAAAAGAATTAATTCCACTAAATTATGACCCGATAGAGTAAGATAGTTCATCAAACCTCTATACTCTGATGAACTGCTTTGGAATTGTACGTCTTCGCCAAATAAATTTGACAATCGCCGCAATTCACAGGGACGAATCGACACTTCCCATTTGACAATGATGAAGATAGGCATTGTCTTGTCCAGAATTCGAATATTATCTTTAATTGTCCAAAGTTTAACGGCGTAATATTTAGAGATATCATGTTTTGTGAATGCAATAATTCTGTCAAACTTCGACGCCTTTCCCGTAGCTGGAATAAAAGTAACCTCATAATATATACACTGGTTCACAAAAACCGGTTTGATCTTGTAAACGTAATATCTTTCATTAATTGCTGAACTCAAATCGGCTTTTGAATTTCGATTATTGAGTTTTGCAGCAATCTTCTCATAATATTCCTGCATGTTTTTATCAGTGTTAAGTGGGAATTGTGCTAAATTTTCCAATACTTCAACTGAGTAAGTACTCTTCATATAACCTTTTATTTTAAGTAGGTATTCATAATATTTGAGCATCACTCTCTCAGAATTCTCTGGATCAAGAGTATAATGCGAGGCAACAATTTGAAGATAGTCGTGAAATTTCCATAGAAATTTCAATTGTCCTTTTGTTTTAACAAAACTGACAGCCAGCTTTATGTTGTCATAGTGATACGCTACTGGCTGTTCACTGGCGTAAATTTTGAAAATAATATGCTCGACGAAGTCACGAAGTTTTTTTAAAATATCCTGCGAAATCGCACCCCTGCCGAAAAAATCTAGGCTATCAATGTGCCGACATATGGCTTCATTGCAAATAGAAATTTGACCATCAATTTTGCGCATTGTTTCTATTGAACTTGCTATTTCAACACATCTCCTTTCTCCTCATAGGCATATTCACATTTAATTAGTTCTCTTTTGTCAGGGCAGTTTAAAAAAGTTTTAATGGGCTGAAAGTCACTTTCGATGTTTAATAATCAGCTTCATTAAATAGAGTTACCCACATTACTCAACCCCGAGCGCTTTGAACACCGCATCCTCAGGTGACTGGTAAAATATCAAATTGAACTTACCCATCAGTTCCGGTGGTACAGTAGCCATATCAGCCGCAGAAGTAATCGGCAACAAGACTTTCTTGGCTCCGCTGTCCAAACAGACTTGTAGCACATTTGCCAGTTCCTCAACCTTGATAATTGTTCCGCTGATACTGAGATTGCCTAAAACAGCCAGACTGCTGATCACTGGTTTGTGAAGTGCAGCAGAACAGAGTGCAATGAAAGAAGTCAAGGATAGCTGGTTGGTAATGCCGATACCGTTTAAGTCCTGAAGATGCATTAGATAGTCTTTGGTTGAAGTACTGATGGTACCACTGACATTTTTACTGTTGGCTTTCAAATACCGATACGCAGTGTCGATAGACTCTTTGGCTTCGCGATCAGATCCAATACCAGTTCTTTCAAACTTTCCGGAGCCGGTCACCATTTCTGTTTCAAGCTTAAAGACACCCAGCATCCCAGATTTGCCGCGGGCGACCGTATATACCTGGCCCGGTTTATGGAGTCCCTCAGGAATGAGCTTACCGCCACCTTGCTCTGGTACCGGAACGAATTCCTCGGTAAAGTCTTCGTTGTCAATGTATGAGAAGTTCACATCATAAAATTCCATACCACCGATCTTCTTGAGCTGTTCTTTCACTCGACGACGGCTTTCCAACGCGAACCGAAGGATCTCTTCGACATCTTTTTTCTCAAATTTTCCATTGGGATAAATCAGCTTGATCAAGCCTGAAACCATTTTTCGAACGGCAATCACATCACGCTGGTTCAGGTTATTACCCAGCTTATAGAACTGATCCAATGCATCAGCAAATGATGTCTTTCTAAGTTCTCTTAAAAACTCAGAGAGATAATCCGTGATGAAGCCATATTCATTGGTGAAGAAGTCCGGCCTGTATTTCGGGATCTCCCAGCCTGGCAGATAGCAGTGCATACGGTCGAAGAATGCGCTGTCATAGGCCATGGCTTCTGGGAACGGATCAAATAGATGAGACGTCTTTAATAGCACGTCAACGCTTTGATTGATGTTGCCGACGAAGACCATGGAAGCAGAAGCGTTCTTTTCTTCTTTTCCTCTGGAGAAGGAGCCCGATGCCATATAGTCTTTCATGATCTGGATGCCGTCTTTATCTTTGAAAGTGATTCCAGCAACCTCATCAAAAGCGACGCAGTCCCACATTCCGACAAGACCGACTGTCTTATTGGACATGTTGTAGAAAAGATTTGCTACCGTGGTTTGTCCGCCGGAAACCAGAATACTGTTCGGTGAGATCTCTTTGTAGACATGAGATTTACCGGTTCCTCTCGGACCCAGCTCACAGAAGTTGAAGTTGTTTTCCACCAGCGGGATCATTCTGGCGAGCAGAAGCATTTTGACTCTTGGTGTAAATCTTGAAGGTTCCATACCAATCGAGCGCAGGATGACATCAATCCACTCATCCTTGGTGAACTGAGCTCTGCCACCTAACACTTCACTCATATCCAGGTTCGGCATCTGAATCGGGGTCAGCTTGGAGATGATGAAGGGGATTCTGCTCTTATCTGCTTCATCGTAAAAATACTCCAGCTGGACGATACACCAAATACCCCCGCTGAGAAGCCGCTCGAAGTCGGAAGGATACCGCTCTGATATCGGTATATTCTTGATTCCCAGGTTGGAAAACTCGGCTTCATAGATGTCCTGGCGATAGTTCAATTTAACCGCCACTTTATCTATGACAGTGTAGCTGCCGCGTTCCCTCAACTTCGAGATGATCTTTTGAGCCTCATCGGGCCGGACAAAGTTTTCAGCAAGGATGCTCTTTACGTTGCGAACGCCATCCGCAATGGCTTCTTCTTCAGTCGTGGCGCAATACATGCCAAGAAGATACTCCAGGACGTATACAGGGACGTTGGCACCTTCCTTGATCTTCTTAGTCAGATCTTTGCGGACGATTTTGCCCGCAAAGACCTCGTTGAGCTTATCGTTGAGATGGTTGTTTGAACTGACCACAGTCTCAACAACTGACTCAATTTCTTCCTGGATATCAAAGTCATCCTCGAATTGCTCTATTTCAATTGCATCATGGTCTCTTTCAAGTTCGCTCACCGGTTTACACCCCCTTATAAACTGAAGCCAAAGTCATCCGCGAAGGCAATGTCCATCACGACGCCATGACGCAAGACTTCTAAATCATTTTTCTCATCATAGGCTACCAAATAATACTGTTTTGATTTGTCATACTGCTTGTTTTTGAAGTTGAACTTCAATCTGAAAATCCGCTTACTGGGATCATTATCCTTTTTGTCTGCAATGTATATGCACTCATTGGAGATTTTTTCATTATCTTCGGAAATGAAGAACACTTTATAGCTTGTCTCTTTGATTACATCACTAACTGGCTCAGACTGGATGAAGTCCAGAGAAGAAATCAGGTTCGTGATCTTTTGGACCATGCTGACCAAGACGATCTGTGCGGGTCTTGTATCTGCGTGGCCTTTTTCGACTTTGACATCAATGACCGGAACAAGCATCTCCTGAGGAGAAGATCCGCCATGAACAAAGTTCTGACCGCCGCCTGTGACCTTGAATACATTGGAGCTCACTGGAACAGAAACCCACTTAGTGTCTTTGTTCCCAAGGATCTTATCCATGGAGTAAGATGTAATTCCGTCGTCTTCCAGAGCATCCTCAGCAACGATAAAGCGACGATTGATAAAGGCGTCTTTGTCGGCCACATGGATGATCTTGTCGGTTTCCTGCAGCTTGTCTCGTTTGTATATGAATCCATGATCTGAAGTAACGATAAAGTGCAGGGTGTTGGCATTGGTTGAGATGCGCTTGATCATGGTAAAGACTTCATCAACGGCTTCGTAGCAGGCAGTGAAGACCTCATTTTCCGTGCTCAACTTATCCCCACGGGCATCAATCTGGTTGTGATAGACATAGACCACGTCCATCCCTGTAAAGACCTCCCGTAGTTCCATCTTCTTCATCAGTTTCAGATCATCAAATTGGATACATCTGCTATTGGGTGTATAGGAATTGAGTATTGCCTCTCGCTGCTTGAGTGAATCGCATGGCATGCCATCAACCAGGACCTTGTTCTCCTGAGTCAACTCCAGGCTCTTATGTGGCAGCAGAGCACCCATGCCAAGTCGTGTATAGGAAGGGAGAACACTCATCATTATTTCCAGCTTGGGTGTGCATTTCTCGTCATCTTCCAGTTTGGCAAATAATGACTGCCCAACTTCATATCGCATAGCATCAGAGATGATCACCACCACGCGATCCTTGCTGGATTGAATGTATTTACTGTAAAAATTCCGCTGAAGAGGCATGGAAGAGGAAGAGTCTGCTTTCTTGAGACCCACATTCCAGATATAGACACTTTTAGCCAGGAACTCATTGGTGTAGATATTCTCTACCAGATCCCTAAGTTTTTCAAAATGGCTGTTCTCGTTCAGCTGATCGTAGTTATAGTAAAACTTCCGATACTGCTGATCGATCTGATAGTCGTTAGTAGTGTATTGCTTGACGATGTCCTTTAGGTCATCTCGGCTTTGATAACTTGCTGCCGCTATGACATAAGAAGCGCTTTCAAGCATGTGGTATTCGGACCGATACCGATCTCCAAAATGTCTTTTGCGGCGATCCTTGCAAATCTCAGAGATAGACTTACCTGAAAGCTTAGCTCCAAGATCTTCATTTAGAAGCCGCTCGGTGATCCATTTAATGAACATATGATCAATGACCTCAAAAGTATCGCATTGAATCAATGATTCTGGATTGTAGGACTCCAATGTAGTCTTAGCCTGGAGATTTCTAGCCACATAATCAGACAATTCATCATATCGCTCTCGGTATAAGACGTTGTTCATCAGGTTATCAAGAAAGGCGATAATGTTGCCGGACTTATAGGATAGAAAGCTTTTCCATGCAAAGGGAACCTCACCCTGAAGATATCTTTGGGTATAGGTTACGAACATGGTCAACACAAGTTTTTCCAGCGTTGGCTTTACATCGGTATAGCTAAACTGTTCTTCACAAAGACGCCAAAAGGCATCCAGGAGGCCGTACTTTTCAAATTCCTCTAAGAATTTATTCTCTTCAAGGTCTCCATCGGTCAGAACTACTCGGACAACCTCATCGAAAAACGCAATTCTCGTCTTGCAAAGAACGCTCATGAGAGCCACTTCGATGCTTTCCTTGGTAAAATTCTCAAGTTCGAGATCGTAAAACTTTTGAGTTCGATCCTTCGCGCCGAAAAACTTGATATATTTCTGAATGACCGGCTTATACTTCTGGTCAATCCCAAGATCCACGGTCAAAAGTGACGCTCTATCAGCAAAGAATTGTCTCGAGTATAGGAGGATGTCTTCTAAATGGTTATCTCTTACCTGAGGACGTGGAAATGGGGCATAGATCAGATAATTATTTGATCTATCAACACGTTCCAAAAAGTGCTTGGTATAAAACTGATTATCCTTTTCGAGATGATAAATTTTAGCATTGGATAGTTCCAATGAATCCACATCTTCAACAAATTCAGCCTTATCATCGTACCAGAAGACAAGCTTGCGAGTGTCTCCAGCAAACTCCTGATTGAGCTTATCTGTTATTTGTTTTAAATTCAGTTCCGCCATCCCGAGCCCTCCTTTCGTCAGATTTTGGCCAACACATCTAGCTTCTTGCCTTCTCGATCGGTCTGAACTTTTTCGTAGTTAACTTTCACACCATCATCCAAATCAATCGAAGTCCGCGCTAAAGCTAAATGAGCAATTTTCTCATCGTATTCCTTTGTTTCCTGAAGTTGCTTGATCAGTTTTTCTTTGCGTTTAGTTGCAGCGGAAACTTCCCGAGCATCTTTGCTGTTGTCAATTGTGTCCTGCATTCTAGCAATTTCATTTTCATAAATCCGCTGCATCCGATGGAGGTAATCAATTCGAAGGTTACCAATGGTATTTTCATCATATCGATGCATATAGATTAAAGCTTTAAACCCATTTTGTTTGCCGCTGTCAAATAGCCAGTAGATTGGCCTTTTTTGATAAATTTTACAATGATCTTTGTAGAAGTCTTTTACAAAATAGTTTCTTATAACTTCACGAGAGTTATTGCCTTTTCCACCTAAAGCATCCGAAATAAATTTCAGATTTTTATCAATCGAGCTTTCTCCAAAAACTTCTTTTATAAATTTTATGAATAACTCTACTATATCATCTTCAAAATATTCTTCATCGGTTAGCGGAAGTATATTGTCTTTATCAGGTACAAAAGTACAATAATTGCTTTCGTCAAATTTACCACCAGCAAATGCTAGCCCATCAACATCTAACGAATACCGCCCAAACATACATCCTACAGCATATGAGATCAGACTACGAATGTCACGACTTAGGTCAGAACGTTGTACCGTTATATCTATATCTTCAACTTCAGGTGAGAGTTCATCTTGAAAACCGTAGATATCAATAAAGGTGCGATTTAACTTTTCTTCATAAATCTTTAGCGAGTTAAAGCGCTCATCAGCTTCACTTTTCCACTTGTTGAATGACTCTGAGAGTGACTGTTCATCACGAATCAAAGGATGACGATTAAACTCCCATGAAGTTTCGTAATTATTCCAATCTGTGCGAGCAAGTTCTATACATTGTTGTGTAATCATTTTAATGGATTGATAATTAGGCTTATAAATCAAAGGTAATTTGCCTACATAGCCTGCATTATAGTCCAACGTTGGAGAGATGAATGACAATAGTGACCGCGATACTGCACTATTTAAAAATGCAAGGCAATATATAAGCAGATCTTCATCGTCAGCGAAACACGATGATCCTTTGATGTCAAAAAGAGTCCCTTCTTTTGAATATCTAACGGAAATTGGGCCTGATGACATCACTGACCATGTCAGTGATTCGCGAAATTTGAGTGAATTAGGATAGTTCTGCGAATTTCTACGGTCTTTTTTAGCATGCTCGAAAATTTCATAACCATTTTTATTGAAGTTTATTAAGTACTCATTGTTTCCATACCATTTTCTATACCCACCACCTTTGTTATATGGAAACCATTTATATTTATTAATACTATCATCATCAACGCTCTTGCATATGGTAGTGGTGTTTTCAATTGAAACTTGCCACCACAATCTCAAAAACCTCTCATTGTCACCAGTCATTATTCCAACTCTAGTTGTAACCTTTTTTCCTAATGGAATACCAATCTCAAATGATCTTAGTAAGTTTCTATTTGCCCAGTATGCAAGAGGTCTACCTGGAACCTTTTGAAAGGCATCAGTTGAGGATGTGTAACGTAACTTTCCACTTAAAAATACGGTCTCTTTCTCACTTTGGCTGTTAAAATCTACCAATCGTACATACGTACCAAGAAAGCCCGCTGTTTTATGTCCAGACATTACAAAAGCTGTCGTCTGTACTACTTCTCCGCCAATTTCCTCAAATGCTCTTGTACCAAGATGCGCCATATTCACAACATTACGTTGTATTAACTTATCACGTAGTTTTTCATAGCTTGAGAGAAACATCCAAGCATGCTGAGTGATCATTGCTTGATAACCCATAGGTTTTAGTATTGCAGCGCACTTTTCAATGAATACAGCAAACAAATCACTTTTACTGTCGGGGTAAAACTTCTTTACATATTCAGAGAGTTTCTCGCCCATACCAGAACTTCCCATATATGGAGGATTTGTTACAACTACGTCATATTTACCTGCCAATGTTTCCCCTAATCCAATTAACAACTCTAGTAAATCCTTTGTGACATAAATCCCTAGAGACTCCAGTGATAATTGTCCTTCCAAATCAATGTCTTTTATAAATTTACGTAATAGTTCCCAGTTATAGTTTTCAACTGTAATAATTGAACCGTATTCTTTAGCGTCTCTAAAAGCATCTATTAGGCTATTTATTTGAAACAACGCTAAACTTTTTTCAGCTTGATTGAAACCACCTCCAAAATACACCAAATGTGTTTTGTTAACTGCGTTGCTATCCTGAATTGCATATATATGGCAATCAATACCACTGTTCAGAATCCTTCGGTTATATTGTCTGCCTTTCATCATGACAGCAAAATATGCTAACTGATATGCCCTTTTGTCTATATCTAATCCATAAATATTATTTTCAATAATGCTTTTAGCCGCATCACGTTGGGTATATCCATTACTTTCATAAATTTGCATCAAAACATCAAATGTATATACCAAGATGTGCCCACTTCCCATAGCAGGGTCTATAACCTTGATATCTTCTGGCTTAATCGCTTTATATTCTTCACGGATTTTGATTAGTTGATTTTGAACATATTCTTCCTGTTTAGCTTCATCCAAATAGTATTTCCAATTTGATTTTATCTCATCATTCATATGTCCTTCTAACCACAAGCGCCCCAGGCTATTTTCAACCATATATCGAACAATCCAGTCAGGAGTGAAAAGCTGTGTTGCTGCAGGTATACGTTCCTTCGTGATCTTTACGTTCTTTTTCAAAAGAGCAAAAGTCTCGTCTTTTGGTTCAGTGTTGTAATATTGATATAGCCACCCAATAATTTCGACCTGACCTTCTTTGGAAACATTAAAATCATCTTCATCGATATCATCAACTAAGTGGTAGATTACGCCCTCTTTGTCTGTAAATGAAACATTAAGTAGCAACTCAGAATAATCATTAGTTTTTTCAAAAAGCTCCGGTAGATTAGCATTCAGAGCATTACATTGCTTAATGAAGAGCATACGGAATAGATCATCCAGCTTATTTTCGTGCTTCAGTTGAATGATTCTGTCTTTTTCATATGCAGAATAATCAAGGTTCGCCTCCAGTGCATGTGTCACTAGATCCGGTTCAGCTTTGCCATTGCTTTCGGAGGAAAGCACACGAATCCTTGTTGGAAGATAATCATTCACTTCCATGAAACGTATGGCTATCAGTCGGTTGAACCAGGTATATGCTACTTCTTCAATGACATTCTTGTAAGCTGTGGCGTAATCGCTTTGTTTGGCTTTCTTTTCTATCTCCTCAACCAATTTCTTACGCTGCTGGATTTCTAAGCCAGTAATAGAACTTGGCTCTTTAGTTCCTATATCAAAGAACTGAACAGTCTGGGTGGACTGAGGAAGCGGACTTTTAATCCCTTTTTCTGTAATCCCCAAAAGAGCCGCTTTATAACTGATGTCAGCGATGAGCTTATTTCTCGCCCATATCGCAAAATTCTTGATTGCTGTCTTATTCATGTATATCCCCCTTAGAACTCAATGTTAATGATAGTATCTTGATCGAGCTCTTTCATGATTTGCTCTCGTAGTTCGCTGATGTATTTGTCGAGATCCTGTGAAGACTCAATCTGCCAGGATGAAGTCAAGCTGACGCTCTTTATGCTGATACTCTTCTGTTTTTTGACTGGTTTTGGATCACCACCATCATTACCATAAGGCGGCGTATCTTCAGCAATCTTTTCATCCTTCTTGGCCATTTCATTAAGCAGCCGCACTTTTAGCGCATCTGCTTCGATTTTGACATTTTGAAGCGTAGCCACATTATTGCAGGTGGTCGCTTTATCATGGATCTCTCTAAAAAGCTTGAAGTATTTATCATTCAATTCATCTTTGTATTTCTTGGTATTTAAAACTTCAAATACTCGAACTTTAGCATCCTCAATTGCCTTGAATATTGGAGCCTCCATTTGAGTCAATACTGCCATGTAGGCATCTCTGAATTGACTTAATAGATCGGGCAGTTTTGGAATATCGCTGTAGGGCACATCCTTTTTCAGAATTGCCTTTATTTCCCGGACTGCTTCCTCAACCTTGTCGTCTACAATGAATGTCTTGCTGTCATCGTAGATTTTCATCATTTTTAAGGCATCTTCAAAGATTTTCTTTTGCTCACCCGCAAAGAATGCTTTGACTGGTTCAAAATCCTCAGCAAAATCCAATAAGTCGTCACGGTCTGAATAAATTTTCTTGAAGAATTCAGATGGGGATTGGATCTGAATGATTGCTCTTAAATGTCCTTTGCCAGTGAGGACCGTTTTCTTCCCCGGGAAGCTATGATTGTTGAACATGATCTCAATCTTTTCCAGCTCAGTTTCAAGGCTGCTGCTGTAGCTTTGGAAAGACTGCATCATAGAATCATCATCGTCATTGATGCTGGAAACCCCGAAGAGCTCCTTCATAACTTCACGGACGGCTTTCTTTTCTTCTATGCCAGCCTGCTGACGTCTCTCTGCCAGAAGTTTTTCTACATATTCCTTCTTAGTGATGTAGCGGATGATTTCCTCTTCTGACTTATTAAGAAGGGTAACTGCCGCGCCATTGACAGCCAGTGCGATGTCTCCGTTCTTGAATAGTTTAGCGACGAGCCATTCCACGTCATCCTCCACAAATCCATATGGGGCTTTCATGAAACGGTCCATCAGACTTTTCATCGAAGTCTTGGTATGCATGGATGAATTGGTAGCGATGAAACTTAATACATCATGGATCGCATGAGCATTTGCTTCCTTGCCGCCTTCCAGGGCAAAAGACTGCTGATTGGATGTTTTGAAAAGGGCCCGAATATTAGCTTCATTCATAGCAACGTCAATGTATGAAAGCTTATGATAGACCGTGGAGACCAGGCGCCCCAGAGCATCATTGATGCGGGAGGAAACCTCTTTCGCGCCAATTTGAGCCCGATCACCATTGACATAAATCGCTGCATTCTTCATGGATTCCTGAAGGAATAACTTAGCATTTCCATTTCTCTCACGCATTTCAATCCGTTTAGCTTCTTTGATCTGCTCGAATTTGGCCAGCTTATTGGATGTTGTCAGTCTTAAGTACTTCTCGATCTTAAGAGCACTTCTTAGCTCATTGAGGAATGCGGAATCATTCGGAAGTACAACTAAAACTTCCTTGCCCTGACCAGACATCATTCTAAGTGTTACATCATCATCCGCATACTCAGAACTTGGCGTCAGGATGCGAACACCAATGTCATTGTTCTGGTTAGATTTATACGGACGATCATCCACAATTTGATTGAAGGCAAAATTATAGCGCCCATTGTGTTCTGGATACCGGTATTTCTTATCGCTGAAGATGTCTTCAAAAATGATTTCCGAAGCTTTACTAATGACTTCAGCCATTTCAACATTTTGGTTTTCGATTTCCCGGTTGATTTCCTGTTCTTCGTCGGTGAGGAAGACATAGTTGTCCCCGTTCTTCTGGACAAGCATCTGACGAACCAGGATTTTCAACGCTTCTTCGACTTGCTTCTTCAAGGCAATACGATCTGTATCGATGTCGGAGATCATCAAGCTGGTAATGTTATCGACATTTGCGGTGATCTCTTTGACGTACTTGATCATAAACAGTGTCTTCAGAACATTGACATTGAAATTATCTGCTTCATTGTCTGGATTAATGTAGTTGTTATCAGCCGCTCTGGAAATAACGCCTTTGTGGCTGTGGTCCAAAAATTGATGGAGCGCATCATAGAAGACATTGAATGGGATCAGCGCACCATGCTCACGATCCATGAGCTTCATGGCAGATTCCTTGAATAAAGCGATCATGGAACGTTCGCCTTCGGATAAGTGCTTGCCGGAAGCACCATGGGTACGGATTGAAGTCAGTACACTGGCTAATAAGTTGAACTGATAAGGCACAAAGGGATAGACCAATGCAAAGTCATGTTCATTGGTGTACAGCTTTTTCTCCACGCCATCATTGAAAACAATTAGGTTCTTGATGATGGTGGATTTCTGCTCGTAAAGCAGCCGCAGCGTCTGCTCTGCAGTAGTCGACTTGTCCAGGATTCTTTTCTTGATGACTTCGTCCACATTTGCGGACGACAAGGAGAGACGTGTGTCAAAACGTCCCTGGATCTTGGAGAAGTCATTTCCTTTTGTTTTGGTGATAGAGTCGATATCTTGCTGGCTGGTTACGATGATCCAAACCTTTCCGCGGCAAGCAGTCCCCAGATCTTCAGTGACGGTCTGGAGATTCAGCATCAGTTTGGAATCATCCCCTATGTATTGGCCAATTTCATCTACGAGGAAGACAAGATGATGATTACGTTCTTTGTGATCCAGGTATTCTTTGACCATTTTCGCGAAGTTCTCAATGCTGATCTGATAAGGCTCAATGGCTTTTTCGCACCAATTGCGTGCAGCCGATTCGCTCATGAAGCCCATCTCTTCCAAAACGTCGACAATGGTATCCTGGATAAAATCAAATTTATTTCTGGAATCGATCCAGGGCTTGCCAAATTCGTCTTCGAATTTCTCTTTGAATTCGTTGTAGCGACCTTGCTCGGTGAGCTGCCGTTCCAAATCCGCCAAAGCAGGAATCGATCCGCAGAAGCCCTGCATCTCATTGAAGACCTTCAGAAATACGGAGACAATGGCATCCTTAGTCTGCTTACCGGCCATCTCGCTCTTGGAGTCAATATTAAAAAGAACCACATCCGTTGGTACACTCGCAGCCAACTTCATGTCCGCAAGGACCATTGGATCGATGATTTTCTTGTCATCTATGAAATAGTCAATGGCTTTCTTGCCGTTGACTTCCTTGTTTTCGAGTAAGTAAGATAAGATCTTTAAAAAGTGGGATTTACCGCTTCCAAAGAAGCCGGAGATCCAGACACCCATTTTGTCAGTGTGCCCGTTGATTCCTTTTTTGTAACTGGAGAAGAAATCAGTAAAGTGCTTTTGCAGCTCTCTGGTGACCACATATTCTTCCAACTCTTGTTTGATATTCTCATCATCCGCCTGACCAACTTTGATGACACCTTTGATATCACGGTCAATGGGCTTTGCAAACATATCTTTGATAAACATATTCATCCCCCTAATCTACCAGCTTGAAAGCTCTATAGTAGTTATCGTCTTTTATTGTTGAGAAAAGGACCAGTTCCTGGCCATCGTATTTTCCTGGATAAAACAGCACCACCGGCACACGATCCAATGTCTGGTGCAGGTTATTCAGAACCTTATGGGACCGCAGGATCGGATAGCACTTACCGATTCCCACAAGAAACACCACTGCATCCTCAGGAGTATTTTCCTGAATGTGTTTTACGATAAGGCTGTCCGCATCATTGATCTTCAAGAGGTTTCCAACAGATTTAATGATCCGGTCGAATCCCTTTTTCTTTTCAAACTTATAAACCTGCTCCAGAAAACCTTCCTTTTCCAGGATATCGATGATGATGTCGTAAAGATCGAACACCACCAGCTCAAATCCGTCGGTACCTCGTGAGTTCTTGTTTTTCATATAGGCAACACGTTCTCTGACAATGAGCTCTTTTTCTGCCGGGTAATCAAATATGTAATAACCGACCTCATTCCCGAGGCCTTTGTTTTGTCGGAAGCTTTCGCTTTTGATCAAGCGTTCAGCAATGTCCAAACGCTCTTCCAAACTCGCCATTATCTCACCCCCGTCAACGCACGTAGCGTCATTTCCATGCCGCAGTCTTTGAGCTTTTGTTCCAGCGCCCGATCGAGAATGGGTTTAACAATCTTTCTGGACCCAGTGGATCTCTCCAAAATTCCCGATTCCATCAAAACCGTTCGATAAATAGTTCCCAATCGCTTCAGGGTATAATCCGTCCACTTGGCAACACGCTCATTCTGGATCTGTTTGTCTTTGAAGAACACACTGATATCGCTATCTGAGATCTCATCGATCCCAATTATCAGTTTTTCACGGTAGACTTCATACATGAAGTCAAAAAACAGCGAGTCGCTTTCCATGACCGCAATCAGTGCAATCAGCTTCTGGTTTGAAACGTCACATTGTTCAAACAAACCATAGAAGCCTTGATCTAAAGCTTTGACCCGCGTGGACACAGTATTGAAAATCTGGATGGCTCTGGCTTCAGTGGGAGCAGAGAATATATTCTCTTTTAGATTCAAGCTTTTGATTTCAGGTAAGGTTTTGCCTGAATTCAAAAGGCTGATCATTTTTTTAAATTCTGAAAACCAAAATGGCAGTTTCACCATTCCGGCACTATATTCCTTTCTTGGCATTCATGCGCCTCCTGACAACTAAATTTAGGTAAAGTAATAGCCTACTTTTGGGTAGGCACAATTTCCATAATGTCCCCAAAATCACAATCAAGCACTCGGCAGATCTTAACGAGCACTTCCATGGAAACATATTCGTTATTCGAAAGTTTAGTGAGGGTGTTTGGACTGATTCCTGTAGCAAGTCGAAGATCCGTTTTTTTTCATGCTTTTATCGATCAGAAGTTTAAAGAGTTTGTTGTAGCTGACATCTATAAATTCACACCTCGTTTATAAGGATTACAATACATTGCCTATCTATTCGATTATATCACGATGAATTCCCAAATGGCAGAAAAATATATAGATATTTGCGAATTCCTCTTTGAAAATCGTTTTTTCTATATAGGATTAGGATTTTAGGTGTGAATATACCCTGACAAGGCATTAAAAAAGCCGATCAGAAAGACTTCTGTCGGCTTTATTGGTTTCTCATGAGAGGCTAGTATTTTCGTTCCACAAACCATTTTCCAAGGTTTGTCCCGCTGATATTTGGACTTCGCTCAAAGAAAAGATAACTCTGATGGCCATTGATTTGGACTGTATACCGGTCGCCTTGGCCGCCAGCCTTCAGCGCTGCTGCTGGACGAACATCCAGGACCTTTTCGATGGAATACTCACGGCCATCTTCCCAGCAAGACGTCTTGGGAAAATATGTCCGTCTTCGGAGAAGGAAGCAATAACGGAAACATAGACTCTAGCCTGTGAAGTCACGTGTCCTCACCCCGATCCGAAAGGTGTTTTAGGAAATTGCTGTTGGACTGGATCGGAGATTCGATCAGCCAGCCTTTTCGTTTGAGAATCCTAAATTTGAAGTCAAGCAGTTCAGGAGGAACTTCCAGTTCCTTGGCGACCGAGAAGAAGAAGGTGTCCTCACTAAAGAGTTCTGTGACTTCATCATCTTCCAGCAGGTATTCCGCAGCGAACAGATTGGCTTCATACTCCATCTGGGAGGATGTATCATACAGTGCAAAATCATGGAAAGCCTTCATCTTTGCTGCTTCATGATGAAGGACAGCATGACCGATTTCATGGGCCAGGATAATCCGTTGGATCGGATCCGGCAAGTCGCTGTTAATGGTGATGTGCTTTTTTCTTGATTGTCGCAGAAAGAACCCTTTACACGATTTCTCTGTACAGCCAAGCGGCATTACTTGAACGATGATCCCCATGGCTTCAGCCAGCTTCCAAGGATCTGGCTCATCATATTTTCGCATTATGCGGGATACTTCCCTGCAAATTATCTCTATCGACATGTAATCACCTTCAAATGATATAAAATCGAACACTCATCCCGCTAACGATCCCTCACTATCATTAAATCAAAGTGTCGGTACAAAAATACGGACAGTGAACGATAAAATGGTCACCTGGTTGGAAATAAAGAACGAGGAAATTTTAATCCGTTTCCTTTTTTCGGCCATAGGTTTTCCGGGCTTCTTCCTTACACTTCAAATACGCCTTCATGACGGCTTCAAAAAAAGCATCCTTGGCTTCCTGATCCAGGGCTCCGCCAGCAAATAGGGCTACATTCTGCTCAAGGAGAACATCCATCTCTTTGGCTGCCTTTGGTCCCAGCCGTTCCCGAGCTTCCTCAATGTAGGGAGCTTTTTCTATGCCGTATTTTGGGTCTGCGATCTCATCATTGAGCAGATAGTCTACGGATACCTGAAGGGCCGCAGCCAGCTTTCTGGCGATATTTCCACGAGGCTTGGTGTCCGTCGTTTCATATGCAGCAATGGAACGTTTTGAAACGCCGACAAGCTCACCCAGTTGCTGCTGATTGAGCTTTAATTCCTCCCGAGCTTCTTTGATCTTCTCTGAGAAAGTTTTCATTTCCTTGCCTCCCGCAATGAATATAACTTCGTCAACTTCATTTTTGTATTGACTATTCTTCATTAGCCTGTTAATATTGAGCTACGAGATGAAGTTAACTTCATTATACCTTCGCAAACTTCATCTGTCAACGAAGAAGTTATAGAAACCCTTGGAAGGAGTGGCTTTTTATGAGTAAGGACCGTGCAATACTGCATAGTGATTTGAACATCGATTATCGGCTGCGAGTCCATGACATGAAAGCCAATGGCGTTCAAATCACTGTGAAGGACACTACCCTATCCTATCGTCAATATCAGATGCAGCTGCCCATGGCGACCCAAAGCCCCATGGAGATTGCCTCAGCGGCACGGCATCTGTTTGAAAATAACTACGACTGGCATACATTTGTGCGGGCAGTAACTGTTCGCGCCATTAACCTCGAACCCAAATTCATGCCACAGCAGCTGATGCTCTTTGATGATGCTGCCAGACGGGCCAGGCTGGAACAACTGGATGATACCATCGAGACCATACGTGGCCGCTTTGGCAAATGGTCCATCTATTCAGCCTCTCTGTTAGGCAGTATGAAAACATCTGGAGACAGCAGTCATGAGGTCATCATGCCCGGCATCATGTACGCCTAGTACAGGAGGGATACCCAATGAGAACCGTCCAGATCAAATGCAATCGAGAAAGAAGACTCTTTGACACCATAGAAGGCTCAAAACTGAAGATCCTGATCAAATGCAGCAATACCAAGGTCTGCCCCTACAAGGCAGACTGTCTGAGAACCACCGAGATCGTCCTTGGGGCAGAGAAAGAAGCCTTTGACGAATTCTACAAAGCCATCAACTGCCCCCACTGCGGGAAACGGCTTTTCGATGTCACCACTGACAGCGTAGGCATTGTCACCAAGAAATGCGAGATGTGCGGAAAAGTCGCCACCATTCCGATTGTTGCAGACCAGGGATGAACTCATTATCTGATTATGGAGCACCGGCGCACTTATTGAAGTAGCGACCACCGCACAAGCAGACAATGAACAACTGAATATCAATCGATACCGAGCACCGGAGCCGATTCACTGAGCTACCACCGCCGGATGATTACTCAATTGAGAGGATCATCCGGCCTTTTTTATTCAGTAATCAGCTTTTTTGGGCAGTGTATCACCAATGACAGGCTCCCCGCCAAAAGGAGCCTGTCATGTTTATTTCCAGCCAAATGAATAGAGCTGGCTGTCTTGTCTCACCGAGATGCCGCAGCCCGCCGCCTCCTTCTTGTTCGCCGCTAACAAGTCAACAACGAGAAGGAGAATGAAAATGAAAAAGATAAATCTTCGGGAAGTATACCCGTTCTATGAGAATGACTGTTTTGTCATAGTCGATGATGAGATCGCTGAGATCTTTGAAGAATCCAAGCGAAAAGAGCTGAATTATCAGCGCAAGATCTACAGAAATGGAGCTCACTTTTCCCTGGATCGGGACGATGGGATCGAGCATGATGCCATCTTTATCTCGCTTTCGCCTTATGAGATCTATGAGCGGAAGATGACGAATCAAGAGCTTCATTGTGCCATCAGCAAATTGCCAGACATCCAGGCCAAACGGATCTACGCGTACTATTTTCTCGACATGAATAAGTCTGAAATTGCCCGGGCTGAAGGCGTCAGCGTGAAAGCAGTCTGCAAATCCATCAACCAAGGTTTACAGACGCTCGAAAAAGAACTTAAAAAATTTCAGAAATAGGGTTCAAAAAATGTCTGTAAATGTCATGGCTTATGAGAGGGACTTTTATCTTCTCATAAAATTGATCTTTGACAACTTCATATAGGAGAACCGGATACCTTTGATGCATGAGCCGGAAGGAAAAGCCAGGCAGCAGGTACGCAATGACTTTCGTTTCACGAAGAGAGCGAGACATACCCATGCTGCAGGCCAATCGTGGCAGATTGGCTGGCCAAGACCTTGTGCATCAGATAATGATACTTCCGTATAGTCACAGTCCGAGCGTGATCAAACCGTCGCAGGCAATGAGTACGGCCCGCCATCAGAATGGAGGGAGGTGAAAGTCCTATGAGAGCGTAAGCCCACGCTTGTCCGGTCCATCCAAAGAACCAGAATCAAATACAGCAGCCGCACTGCATTCAGGCATTCTTAATGATGCTTCATCCTACGCGGTGCGGCTGCTTTGATTTTCATGTCAATTTTATTGATGGTTATATTCCACTGCATCGACAACATTGTCGCATGAAACCGAAACGTGATACCCTCACCTTAAGTTCATCATCCCTGCAGAATTAAATAAAACCCCTGCATTCATCCTGGACATACCAAACCGCCGGGGCGCTTTTACCGACGGCTTGGTATATTCAGGAGATCCATCCTGAGAAAGAAAGGAGAAAACGAAAATGACAACCGAAAGAAAATTCACCATCGAACCATCAAGATTTATTCATGCTGAAGAAGTCGCAGAGATTTTAGGTGTGTCGGTATCCTCTGCGTACCGGATCATCAAGCGTCTTAACAATTCTCTTAAGGACCAGGATAAAATCACCGTGGCCGGTAAGATCAGCAGACGCTATTTTGAAGAGAAAGTGATGCTGTAAATTCTAAACACGTAAAGCCACATGACACGAGATTTCATGGTTCAGTGCTTTGCGGCCAGAGAGGGTGATGCTATGCCAACCTATAAAAATGAAGCCACCGGCAGCTGGTATTGTGCCTTTTACTATACCGACTGGTTAGGCAACCGAAAAAAGAAAAAGAAGGAAGGCTTTAAAACCCAAAGAGAAGCCAAGACTTTCGAACGACAATTCATTGAGAAGGCGGAAGCCAGTCCCGACATGTCCTTTGGCACCCTGGTGTCCATCTACATGGAGGATTGTAAGACACGGCTCAAGCCAACCACCTACAGTGGCAAGGAATGCCTCATCAACACAAAGCTGCTGCCTTTTTTCGAAGAGATGCCCATCAACAAAATTGAACCCGCAACGATTCGCAAATGGCAAAATACCTTGATGGAGGATGAGAGCGACTATTCACAAACTTATTTGAAAACCATCCACAACCAGATTTCCGCCATTTTTAACTTCGCCTCCAAGTATTATAAGCTTCAAACCAACCCCGCCAGAGTGTGCGGCAGCATGGGTAAGAAAAATGCAGAGTCCATGTTGTTCTGGACTGTAGAGGAATTCAGAAAATTTCTCCCCTTTGTCTCGGATAAGCCAGTTTCAAAGCTGGCCTTTGAAATCCTGTTTTGGACGGGTATCCGTTCGGGTGAACTGTTGGCATTGACTTTGAACGATTTTGACTTTGATGCCAAAACATTATCTATCACAAAAAACTACGCCCGCCATGAGGGCGAAGATCTGATCATGGAACCCAAGACACCCAAGAGTCGCCGCCTGATCGCAGTGCCAACCTTTCTCTGTGCTCTGGTCCAGAAATACGCCGAGCAGCTTTATGATTACGAACCAAACGAAAGGCTTTTCCCGGTGACCAAATCCTATTTGCACAGTGAGATGACACGAGGGACGAAGAAATCTGGCATCAAACGCATTCGCGTACATGATCTGAGACATTCCCATGCCTCCATGCTGATTGAGGAAGGCTTTTCAGCCCTCCTGATCTCAGAAAGACTGGGACACGAAAGCATAGAAACAACGCTTCAGACCTATTCCCACCTTTATCCCAATAAGCAGATCGAGGTCGCCAATCGCTTGGATCAAATGAATAAACCAGATAGTCCAATTGAATAATTACAAAAGGACC